>JBAUNU010000342.1:0-3829 GCA_049579405.1 Methylocella sp. | reverse complement strand
ACGTTACCGGGCGCAGCGGCATGCGTCGCATGAATTGCGTCAAGCGTTGCTCGAAGCCGCCGGGCGCGTCGGCGTCCCGCTGACGCTGGCTGCGGCGGCGGCGGCCGCCGGCTTTCTGTCGTTCACGCCGACGGCTTACACGGGCCTCGCCCAGCTCGGGAAAATTGCCGGATGCGGAATGATTATTGCCTACGTTGCCAGTTTCACGCTACTCCCCGCGCTGCTTGCGACCGTCAATCCGCCGGAAGAGCCGAAGCCGTTAGGGCAACCCGCCTTGGCGCCGGTCGACAATTTTCTCAAACGGCGCCGAATCCTTGTAATTGCGCTGACCACTATCCTTGCCATCGCGGGGCTGCCGGCATTGATCAAGCTACAATTTGACTTCAACCCGCTGCATCTGCAGAGCAAGAATTCTCAGGCGGTTTCGACGTTTCTGCAATTGAGCAGCGACCCGGCGATCGATGCCAATGCTGCGCAGGTGCTCGCGCGCTCGCCTGATGACGCCGCAGCAATTGCAAACAAGTTAGCCGCGCTGCCGGAAGTCGCTCAGACGCGAACCATCGACAGCTTCATTCCGGCCGATCAGAATGAGAAACTTTCGCTCATCCGACACGCCGAAAGAGTGCTTGGCTCCGCATTGAATGTGACGCCCGAGGCCGGCCCCAGCGATGCAGAGAATATCGCGGCGCTCCGAAGCGGCGCAGAAGGGCTCGACGCGGCGGCGGGCAAGGGAGATGGACCGGGCGGACTGGCGGTCAGACGCCTTGCTGGCGATTTGACGCAGCTCGCCAACGCCACCTTTGAGGAGCGGGCGAACGCCACCCGGGCATTCATCAACCCGCTTATGATGGATCTCGACGGCCTGCGCCAAGCCTTGCAAGCGAAACGGGTGGATCGAGGATCGCTGCCGGAGGACCTCCTCCGCGATTGGGTCACGCAGGATGGACGCGAGCGTGTCGATGCACTTCCGAAAGGAAATCCCAACGACGACGCGACGATTCGGAACTTTGCGCGTGCGGTCTTGGCCGTGGAGCCCGCAGCGACTGGGCAGGCCGTCGAAATCCTGGAGTGGGCAGAGACCATGATCAGAGCCCTTATCCAAGCGGTGGCACTGGCGTTTTGTGTAATCGCGATCCTCCTCTGGATCGCGTTGCGGCGCGTCGGGGATGTGCTGCTGACGCTGGTGCCGCTCGCGGTGGCGCTTCTCGCGACGCTCGAAATCTGCGGCTTGACCGGCTTTGAGCTCAACTATGCGAATATCATAGCGTTGCCTGTGCTGCTCGGCGTGGGTGTGGCGTTTAAAATCTATTACGTCACGGCGTGGAGGCGGGGTCAGACGGATTTCCTGCAATCGGCGCTCACCCGTGCGGTATTCTTCAGCGCCCTCTTGACGGGCACGGCCTTCGGCAGCCTGTGGCTGTCCAGCAACCCTGGGATGTCAAGCATGGGCAAGCTGCTGGCGCTGTCCCTCGCCTGTACGCTCGCGTCGGCCGTATTGTTCCAGCCCGCGCTCATGGGCGAGCCACGCTCGGCGGAAAAGAAGTCCACGAGCTGAGCTACAGCATGACCTTCCTGCGATTTAGTGGCCGCCGGATTAAGCGGCTTCGCGCTCCGCTTGTTCGGGGTGATCTGCCCGAGGATCTGGTATCTCTTGATCTAGGCGAACAGGCCGAGGTGGGTGGCATCACGGCGGCCATGGGCGAGCGACTTTCATATTGTGTTCGGCCGCGCCATGCCTTTGCTTTTTCTGGTATATTCAAGGCCGGGCGGAAATTTACCGCATGATGTTATTCGGAAAATCCGCAACTTTCCGGAATCATGCTCTCGCCTTCAGCGCGCCGCGTCCAGCATAGCGCGCTTGCTTCCCGAGTTCCTCCTCGATCCGGATCAGCTGATTATATTTCGCGAGCCGGTCGGAGCGGGCAAGCGAGCCGGTTTTGATCTGGCCGCAATTGGTGGCGACGGCAAGGTCGCTGATTGTTGCGTCCTCCGTCTCGCCCGAGCGGTGCGACATGATCGCGGTATAGCCCGCCCGCTGAGCCATATCGACGGCGGCAAGCGTCTCGGTCAGGGTGCCGATCTGATTGACCTTGATCAGGATCGAATTGGCGATGCCGTCACTGATCCCGCGCGACAGCCGCGCGACATTGGTGACGAAAAGATCGTCGCCGACGAGCTGGCATTTTTTGCCAAGCATACCAGTGAGGAGCTTCCAGCCGTCCCAATCGTCCTCGGACATTGCATCCTCGATCGAAACGATCGGATAGTCCGCAAGAAGCTTCGCCAGATACTGTGCCTGCTCTTGGGCCAAGCGCGTTTTGCCCTCGCCCGCATAAACATATTTGCCGTCGTGAAAAAATTCGGTCGCGGCGCAATCGACCCCAAGGGCTATATCTTCGCCAGGCTTGAAGCCCGCGTCCTCGATCGCCTTGCGGCAAAAATCGAGTGCTGCCTCGGCGGAGGGCAGATTGGGCGCGAAGCCGCCTTCGTCGCCGACATTGGTGTTATGGCCGGCTTTTTTCAGAGCGCTTTTCAGCACGTGGAAAACTTCCGCGCCCCAGCGCACCGCTTCCTTCAGCGAAGGCGCGCGGAGGGGAAGTATCATGAATTCCTGAAAGTCGATCGGGTTGTCGGCATGCGCGCCGCCGTTGACAATGTTCATCTGGGGCACCGGCATAACTCGCGCCTGGACCCCGCCGACATAGCGGTAGAGCGGCAAGCCGCAGACATCGGCGGCCGCCTTGGCGACGGCAAGCGAAACCCCCAAAATGGCGTTGGCGCCGAGCCTCGCCTTGTTCGGCGTGCCGTCAAGCGCGATCATCGTTGCGTCGACCTTGCTTTGATCTTCCGCGTCGAGCCCGCTCAAGGCATCGAAAATATCGCGATTGACGCTCTCGACCGCTTTGAGAACGCCCCTGCCGGAAAAGCGCGCCTTGTCGCCGTCGCGCAATTCGACCGCCTCATGCGCGCCGGTGGAGGTCCCCGAAGGTACGGCCGCGCGCCCGCTCGACCCATCTTCCAAGGTGACATCGACCTCGACGGTGGGATTGCCGCGGCTGTCCAGGATTTCCCGCGCGGCGATGTCGACGATTGCGGTCATGCAGGCTCCTGTTAAGATGGCGGCCGGAAAAAGACTCGGCTCTTACGCCGAAGCGCGGCAAGAAGGAAGCCGCCGGGAAGAGCATTCGGCAAGGAAGCGGTATAAAGCTGGGGGTGAAGGCGGTCTTAAGCTTTTTGCAGGTATTGTCCTGCAGCCGTCGTTGCAGGTTTGGGAAAGGAGGCCGTATGCTGTTCCATAAGGCCGCTTCCGTCATTTTATGGGCGGGTTTCGTCACCCAAGCGGGCGCGCCTTTGGGCGGTCCGCCCTTGCCGATCCCAAGACCCGCACCGCCGGCCGATTCCTTCCAAGACAAAGCGCAAACCAAAACGCGGCCTCCTGCCTCGGAGCAAGCCTTGGAGGCTAAGGAGCCAGATGCGAGCAAGACCTACCGCGCGCTCATAAAAGGGGAAGCCGCGAAGAACGGCTTGCCGCCTGACATCGCCGACGCTGTCACGGCGATCGAGAGCGGCTATGATCCAGGCGCGATTGGCGGCGCCGGCGAGATTGGCCTGATGCAGGTCCGGCCCGAAACAGCCGCGATGCTCGGTTTCAAGGGGGATTTGGCCGAACTCGCAAGACCTAATGTCAATATTCATTACGGCGTGACTTACCTTGGCCAGGCTTGGCAGCTTGCCAATGGCGATCTTTGCCGGGCCCTGATGAAATACCGCGCAGGGCATGACGAAGAGATCATGTCGGCCCTATCCATGACATATTGCGGCCGCGCGC
>JBAUNU010000341.1:0-3717 GCA_049579405.1 Methylocella sp. | reverse complement strand
GTCCAGGACACCACATGTCAGATTAAATCTTAGCTAACGCAGCTGAGCACCCGGTTCGACGCTGCGCTCGCCCCCGCGATTCCTTTCCGCTCAACCGGCGGCCCAAAGCTTTCGAGTCCTGTGATTCGATTCGCCAGGGCGACGGTCTTCAGTCCCCCTGCCGAGTTCGTGCGGCACCAGCAGCGCTATCGTGCGGCCAGAGATCAATAAACTCCTCGCCCGTTGACGACGACGCCCACCGTCCGTAGCAGTATTGAAAGATCAGTCAAAAAGGACCATTCGCACACATATTTAGCGTCCAATTCAATTCGCTCGTCGTAGCTGCAATCGCTCCGCCCGCTGATTTGCCAAAGACCCGTCAAACCAGGGCGTGCGGCAAAATACAAATCGACCCGCTCACCATAGCGCCAGATTTCCGATGGAGAAACCGGGCGTGGCCCAACTAAGCTCATTTCGCCTCGCGCGACGTTGATGAGTTGAGGCAACTCATCTAGGCTTGTTCGCCGTAGGAGCCGTCCAACGGCAGTCACTCGTGGATCGTCGGCGAGTTTTTGATTGCGCTCCCATTCGGCCCGGGCGTCAGGGTCGGCATCAAGTAAGGCATCGAGCCTCTTCTCTGCGTCTACGACCATAGTCCTGAATTTCAAGCACCGGAACAGACGTCCGCCAAGCCCGACCCGGACGTGGCTGTAAATGAGCGGCCCCGGATCAGCTAATTTAGATACTATGGCTATTAACGTGAATATAGGTATAAACAATATAATACCAAATAACGCGGCTAGTATATCGGATGTGCGTTTTCCTTTGCCCCCTAGCGGCCTGTATGTAAATGAAATATGTGAATAACTTTCATTCATAACGTACTTTCCGCTACAAGTTGCGCATAACGCTACCTGAACCGGATATATCGTGGCCGAACTGGTGCTACCGAGCTTTCCGTCTATAAAACGTTGAACCGCTATACCAACCTATTGCCAGAATGCAACAGGAAAATCGTTTCGACGCGCGCGTGATATTATATTATTTGTGACTGTGACAATATATATTTATCGTAACTTGAAATTCAGCGATCCGAGTGTGCCGCCCTCGTGAAACGTCGATCGCTATAATGCATAAACAAATCAACGAGATTGGCGCTGATGCGTGGTGCAAGAAGATCGCCAGCGAGTACGGCTCGCATGGGGTCTGCCGGGTGCTGTGCTCTTTGACGAGCACTGCTGATGCCCAAAAGAAAACCGCGAAACGCCCAAGAAAAAGGCAATGATCAGCGCCGAGCGTCAGCGAGGGCCGAGCTGACAATCGCCCGCATCGGCATGAAGCGCACCCCGGCCCGATGCCCCCGCGAGCCCGTAGCCTGTCCATGGACGAGGCAGCGGCGTTCATCGGCATTGATCGCTCTTCCTCTGCATGGTCAGCGACGGCCGGATGCCGCGCCCTCACGTGGCAAATGGCCGCCGGATCTGGGATGCGGACGAGATCGCCGCCGCCTTCCGGGGCCTCCCGCGCGACTTGCCAGCGGGCGCCGCGCCAGCGCATGATGAAGACGCGCCGGACCAGCGGGAAACGGTGAAGGCATAAAAGGAATTGCGATGGCTACTGCAAAGATTGAAAGAGCAAATGCGCGGAATGGCGTCGGTTGCCTCGGGAACGCACACGATGACGAGCCAGTATCGCGGGCAAGACAAGCTGGTTCCCGCGCTCTCCCGTCCAAGTAAGCCGCAATCCGGCCGGCAGGAAAGGAGCCGAACCAAATGGCTCAGGGGAAGTTGTCGGTCACGAGTTCCCATACGTCGCCCGCGCGACCGGCGAGAACGGCCTTGGCCGAGTAGAGCGCGGTGCCGAAAACCTGGGCGAGCTCGACCTTCGGCGGCATGACGAGTTCCATCCGATCGGTCACAACGTCCAGCAGAGCCGGCCCCGGGGCGGCGATCCAGTCGCGGACGGCCGCTTCCAGGTCTTCCGCTCGCTCCACCCGCTGGGCATGGAATCCCATTGCCTCGGCGACGCGGGCAAAAACCGGATTCTCGAGATTGGTGTAGGCATTCAACAGACCCTCGACCTTCATCTCGAGCTCGACGAAACCCAGCGAACCGTTGTTGAACACGGCGATCTTGACCGGGGTCTTTTCCTGAATGGCTGTGATGAGGTCGCCCAGCAGCATCGACAGGCCGCCATCGCCGCTCAACATATCACCCTGCCGGTTCGGCGCGGACTTCTTGGCGCCCAGCGCTTGCGGCATGGCGTTGGCCATGGTTCCATGGGTAAGACTGACGATGGTGCGCCGCCGCCCCGTGGCACGGACGTGACGCAACGCCCAGACGATGGGTGAGCCGCCGTCGGCGGTGAACACGGCATCATCGGCGGCATACTGGTCGATAAGGTGGGTCAAGTACTGCGGATGGATCGCCCCGCCGCGGCCGACGGTCGCCCACTTGTCGAGCATTCGAGACGCGTCCTCGTGGCGCTTCACGCAGTCGTCGAGGAAGCCGGTGTCCTGCCGGGGCGTGAGGCGTGGGATGAGCGCCTCCAGCGTCGCCTTCACGTCCCCCGTTACGCCGAAGGGAAAAGAACAGGGAATTTTCGGTATTATGGCGCAACTGCCACAAGAATTTCTAGCCGGTCATTCCCAGCTTTCGTGGCATGAGCGAAAAGCATGTCGTTTCAGCCCTTCGCCTCAAGCGCGCTGAAATCAGCGGCCATATTCACGACCTCGAAAAACGGATCGCGCGTCAGAGAGCGAATCTCGCAAACTTGGACGCCACGATCAAGTTGGTTTCACCCGGCACAAATCCCGACGCCATTCCGCCGAAGCGAGCCTATCGGCGCACTCGGTACTTTGCCCACAATGAACTGGCCCGGCTTACGCAAGACGCTTTGCGGACAGCATCAGGACCACTCACGTCGGCTGAAATAGCCGCCGTCGTTATGCAGGCAAAGGGAATGCCTGCCGACGATGCGGCGTTCAAGGAAATCGTCGCGGATCGAGCGCTTACGTGCTACGGCGGCTTGTGAAGCGCGGGGCAGTAGTGAAGTCCGTGACGAGCCGGAACGCTCAATGGGCGCTCGCGCCTTACACCAAGATAGATTAAACTTGGGGGTGATCGGCGGGGCGCAACCCCGCTTGGATCGACAATCGACCACTGCCCGCGATCGTTAGCCTTCAGGCTACACGAAACGGGAGCGTTTGTCATGAGCATTTTAAGAACGATCCAATGCAGATTGATGTATGGATTGCTAGAATTTGGGAATATCTCCTTGCCGCCGGTTTTTATTGCTGGGTGGCCTTAGCCGTGTTGTTGGCGCTGGAGCGGTTGGCTGAACGTATATTTCACGGCTTCTGAAAAAAATGGGTTGATCCATGGTTCACGCCGGACAAGCGTAAGCAGGTACTTATATTTTTTGCTTTGGCTGCTTTTGTGATTGGAAATGAACGCGATGCCAAAGAACACGCGATTGCTGAACGACAAAAGTCGTGGCTTGACCCTATGAGTCTTTATCAAGATGGATTCCAGGTCGCATCAATAATCGAGCCTCGAACCGATGTGGTAGCTAACACAATTGTCTTTCCGGTGATAACAGCATCGCGAAATTTAGATCTTGCCAAAGAGTTTGAGTTTCGTAGCTGGAAGCTTCTTTGTTCGGGAGAACCCGCCGGTTTCATGACATTCGGGGCCATGCAACAAATAACCTTCCAAATTTTAGGGCACGCACCCGAAC
>JBAUNU010000340.1:0-3749 GCA_049579405.1 Methylocella sp. | reverse complement strand
CGTCTGCACGGCCGCACAAATCTTCCGGCGCTAAATCGCCGGGACGGGGCCGGTTTCCTTTACCGGCGGCGCCACCCTGGCGGTCCTGACTGGGCATCGGTCATAACATAATGCCGTTTATATAAGTCTGTCCTTCGCGGATCGTGCTCTATTCGATATTGCTTCCCATGTGCGTCTTGGCGGCCGGCGTTGGCTTGGCATCGAGTTCTTGGATCCGTTTCCACGGATTCGACTGCGCGATGATCCGCCGGATCGCGGCGACATTGGCCGCCGCGTCCTTGGCGCCGAGATCGCGCCGCGCCATTTCCTCGGCGCTCGCGAATTTGCCTTCGAGGGCAAGGACGAGAGCGAGATTCTGGCGCACCGGTATGTCGGCATCGTGCTGTGCCGCGGCTTGCTGTAGCGCCGTTTCGGCTTGCGGCAATTTTTTCGACAGCGCGTAGGAAAGTCCGAGATTGGACAAAACGTGCGGCTGGGCCGGCGCGATTTTGAGCGCCGCCGCATAGTAGGCTTGCGCTTGCGCATGATCGCCGAGCTGATCGGCGACCGAGCCTTGCGCGGAAAGCACGGACCAATCCGGCCGCTCGGGGGTGTGGGCATGCGCCAATACCTCGGCCGCCTCGCGCGACCGCCCGGCATCGGCCAAGGCCTTGCCATAAGCGCCGAGCACTTCCATGTCGCGGGGAAATTTGATCGCCAGCCGCTGCAATATCGCAACGGCCTGCGCATTTTCCGCCAGGCCGCGCAGGGCCCGCGCGTAATTTAGCGCAATTGCCTTGTCGTCCGGGTTGCGGTCGTATTGGCGTCCCAATTCTTCCGCGCTCCGCCGGGTATCCGGCTCGGACGCGCCGCCGATTGAGCCGGTGACGTCTTGCAGACTGCTGGACTGGCAGCCGCCGAGACAAAGCACGGCGGCGAAAAACGTTCCCCGCATCGCGCCGGCCGCACGCTGCCGGAGCCGGCTGCTTTGCGCGAGAATCACGATGTCTCGGCCATTCGATTTCATGGGATGCTCTTGCGTCGGGCGCTGATTCGCGCCGGTTTCGCGAATCATCGGTTACTGACCCTGAGCATGGCTTACGTGGCTTGCCGCAAGGCGCGGAATTTTTCGCAAATTGCCAGACTGCCCGAAAATCCGCTATTCAAGGAGTTTTCCAGGTTGGTCCAGAGGGGGTGGAAGCCGAAAGAGAAAACCCAGGCCGGTCATCAATCTTCGACTTCCGGGGCTGCCACGACGAGCACTTTGGCCTCGCTTGCATCATGGGTCTGCTGAGTCATTGGCGGCAGAGGCCGGCTTTCGCCCCCCGCTCTCCGGCTCGCCGCCCATGTCTTGCGGTCAAGCTGAAACCGGTCGCAGGGATGCAGGCCGCCGCGCGCGGGCAGGAAGTCGAGACCGCTATCCACGAAGGCAAAGCCGGTTTTCTCGAGGACACGCCGGGAGGCAATGTTGTTGGCGCGCGAGTCGGCGAGAATCCGGTTCGCCCGGGTGAGGCTAAAGACCGTGTCGGCGAGCGCCTTGACGGCTTCGCTGGCGTATCCCTTGCCCCAGACGAGCGGGGCGAGAACGTAGCCGAACTCGATGTCCCTCCCCGCGGCCAGTGTCGCGCTAAGGAGGCCTATGGTTTGGCCCGCGCCGCCTTTTGGGGTAATCGCCAGGATGAGCGCCGTTCCGCTGGCGTTGGCGCTGCGCCCCTTCATAATGAAACGCTCCGCTTCGCCTGGCGGATAGGGATGCGGTATCGATGCGGTCATCCGCGCGACGTGCGCCAAGCTCACGAAACTCCTGATCGCCGGCGCGTCGGAGGCGCGCGGCCAGCGCAGCCAAAGCCGCTTGGTTTCGATGCGAAAGATGTCATCGGTGGTCAAATCCCGGAACATGCGGGCTCCGGCCCTCTTGCAAGGTCTCGATCCACAATAAAACGCGGTGGCCCCGCCTCCCATTCAAAATCCTTGCGGGTTTTCCGGACTTTCCTCCTGAACTTCAGGAACGGTTCTCTTCGGAAACCAAGTCCGCAGGGTCCATGGGAGCAGGTGGAGGTTTTCTGTCTCCACCCTTATTCTACGGCCTTTGGTTGCGGCTTTGGCTGCACGGAAACGTACGAGCGTCCACCGCCTTTGGTCTGGAATGCGACCTTTCCTTCGATCAAAGCATATAAAGTGTGATCCGTCCCGATTCCGACGTTCGCGCCCGGATGCCATGTGGTGCCGCGCTGGCGCACAATGATGTTGCCCCCGGTGACCGCCTCGCCGCCGTATTTCTTCACACCCAGGCGACGGCCTTTGGAATCGCGGCCGTTGCGGGACGAACCGCCCGCTTTTTTATGCGCCATCGATCTGGCTCCAAATCTTACGCAAAAAGCGTGCCCCTGTGCCGGCTTTTTCCGCGTCATTAGCGACTTTTGCGCGCTCCCAAAGGCTTGAACGCGTGTTTATTCCGGGGCGGCAGTTGGGTGGGAAGGCTCGGCGCCGCCGGTGAGAAGCCCGGTGATCCGCACCAGGGTAAGATCCTGCCGATGGCCGTGCTTACGCTTGGAGTTCTTTCGCCGCCGCTTTTTGAATGCAATCACCTTCGGTCCGCGCATCTGCCCAACAATCTGGCCGCCAACGCTGGCGCCGTCGACGAACGGTGTTCCTAACGCCAGTTCCCCGTCTCGAGAGAGCATGAGAACATGATCGAACGTCACCTGGTCGCCGGGTTTGCCGGCGATCGTCATGACCCTGATCGTATCGTCGGCGGAGACGCTGTATTGCTTGCCGCCGGTTTTAATGACTGCGAACAACTGACCTCCCTCGGTCCCATACCATCCACCCCGGCCGTCGGGGAGCCAAGATGCAGGATTAGAATCACACGGACATCAGACCGCTTTAATGGCGGCACATCCGGCGGTGAAGTATCGCCGAATACATCTAAGGTAGCCGTCCAACTCTATTGCGCAGTTGCGCAACAACGCGTCTCAATGGCAAGGTTGCGTTCGTTGCAAAATCGAGGACTGCGGCCAAGGAAAGCGGCCGGCCCGCTTTTCCGTCGCGGCGTCCTCTACAAAGCTTGGCGCCGGTTGTCAACAACCTGTCCGGGCTCAATACCTATGAGACGGCGGTGGACCGTCTTGGCCGAGAGTTTGGAGATACTCTGCCGGAGTTTGCCCGGCCAGGGAGTCATGCGGCCGGTGGGAGTTGACCCTTTGGGCGAAGGCATCGGCGAAGGCCTGTAATTTGTCGATTTGATGTGACAGATCGGTAGGTTGCATGGAACTCATATCGCCAGGTCGATTGGGCGCGTGCGACGCAGCCGTGGCCGTGTGGGCGGCAGCACGAAAAGCGCGAGCGAGGCCGCGCGCTTGGCATTCCTGCTCAAAGACGGATCAGAGCTCGCTCCCGCCATCGGCCTTTAAGCCTCTGGCCGCGGCGGGCGCCCCGGAGTTGGTTGATTCCCAGCTCTCAGCTTCGGAGACCCCTTTTCCTTCACCCAAGCTCCCGTTTCATAGCTCCGCCGCCCGGCGCATTTTCGCCACGGCATGAACCGCGACCGGCTGCCCATAGGCGGTGGAAAGCAGCGCCAAGCCTCGCGCGAGCCTCGGGCGGCCGCGCGCGTTCCGGCCCATCCCGGCAAGCTCCGTTCCCGCGTTCGCATGAAGCCCCGGCCGGTGCTTTCCAGCCGCGAAGACGAGGGAAAGGACCGGAACCCCGAAGCGCTCGTTGCTCGCCCACCCGAGCGGCTCGATGCGGCCGCGAACCTCTCGGTCGCGCAG
>JBAUNU010000339.1:0-4145 GCA_049579405.1 Methylocella sp. | reverse complement strand
GGCAACTCCGCTGCCTGCGAGGCGTCGCAATCTTCCTCGATAGCTGGACAGACGAGGACGCAGTCGGGCAGCCGCGTTTGACGCGATATCTCGCGCAACGTTTCGGTCAGAATAGCTCGACGGCCAGCAGTCGCGATCCCTACCGCGATTTTAAATGGCGGCACGAGACTTTCTCCACGACCAATGAGCTCGAAGACAGTACCGTTCCTCGCATTCTGGGCCGAGCTTTCTAAGCTTTGCATCACGGAAGGAGCTAAGCGTGCGATATTGTCTCAGTCGTCATGTCTTTACCCGCCATTTTTATTCTGCCGTAGTGGAACCGCATTCCTGTCGGTAGCCAATCGAGTTCCTGCTGAACCTAATCCCTCGGTAAGCGGCTGCTGAAAAAATGCCCTAGGCCACGGAGCTATTCTCGAATGCGCGCGAACGCGAGGGGCGTTAGCAGCGGCGACTTGCGCAGTGCTGCGATGCTGCTCGTGACCGATTACTCAATGATATTGATCTTCGGCGCGCAGATATTTTTGAATGTAAGCTGGATGCCCCTTTCCAAAGGCGTAAACTGATTAACGTAGCCTGCATCTCGCAAACGGTTCATCGACGCCTGCGTAAACGATTGATATCGGCCGCATAGCGAAGCTGGCATGTCTGTGAATTCGACCCGACATTCGACTCCTGAGGCCTCGCAGACAGCATAGGCCAAATCAAGATACGTGCGCGCTTGGCCGGTTCCTACATTGTACAATCCGCTAATCGAAGGATTATCGAGCAGCCATAGCAGCACATCAACGACGTCGCTAATCCAAATGAAATCACGCGCTTGCTCGCCATCCCCAATGCCAGGACGATCCGATCGAAACAGCTTCGGAGCACGGCCAGCAAGGATCTCGTCATGCTTGACCTTAACAACCGAAATCATCTTTCCCTTATGATATTCGTTCGGACCATAAACATTGAAGAACTTCAACCCTGCCCATTGAGGCGGGTGCGGGTCGCCGCGCCGCAAAAGTGCGTCGATCCATTGATCGAACACATGCTTGGACCAGCCGTAAAGACTCAGCGGTCTCAGTCGCGTTAGCGCGTCGTCGGGGCTATCATCGAAGCCTTGGGAACCGTCGCCATAGGTTGCCGCCGAAGAGGCATAGATGAACCGCACGCCCGAAGTGGTGCACCAACGCCACAGGTGCTTCGACAGCTCCACATTGGTTCGCCAGACCAGATCGCCGTCGGCTGCGGTAGTCTCACTGATCGCACCAAGATGGAAGATTACATCGATTCTCGGGCCCTCTGACAGAAACTTCCTAAGACTTCCAGGGGCGATGAGATAGGCTGGTGGATGTTTTGCGATATTCCGCCATTTCGATCCGGAGCCAAGCCAATCGACAATCGCTGTTTCATAGCCGCGCGAAACCAATTCTCCTTGAAGATATGAGCCCGATAAATCCGGTTCCGCCCGTAATCAAAATCATAACGGCTGATTCCTAATCCCAATATATGCGATCAGAGCTTTCAATTAGACGAGCTTAGCAAAGGCCGCGCCTGCGACACCTTCGACCGTGTGGGCCAGCATTGTTTCGCGTCCGCGCGGATGCGACTCATACCCGTAAAGAATATAGCCCGCCGCAGGATGGATCGAATTGAGGTTCACAGCGTTCGCGGTACGCGCCCCCCAGCGGCTTGAGTGAGTCGGTCCGTGTATCGCGAGTATCTTTGCATCAACCGCAGCCGCCAAATGCAATATGCCCGTGTCGATTGTGATAAGCAATCTCGCGCGTTGTAGCAGGTCGCCGAGCTGAGCCAAAGATGCCTTTCCGCAAAGAGAAAAAGCTTGCGTCGAAGGCAACGCCGCTTTGGCCAGGATCCTTTCGATCGAAGGAGTGTCTGCAGCCGCACCCGTAAAGCCGACCTGCCAGCCCTCTGCCGCCAGCCGGAGCGTGAGCTCTGCCCAGTTGCCGATGGGCCAGGCCTTGTCGGCGGCGCGCGAGCCTCCAGCGGACGCGTGACAAAGGATGAGCCGTCGAAAGTCCAGACCGTCGGGCGCGTCAAATCGCTCCGTGATCACATTCATTCGATAGGGACGGCTGTCGAACAGCGCCGCCAGCTCGGCATGATTGTCGAGCTCATGCGCGTCGCAGCGGTGCCGAACCGCGATGTCGAAAGCAGCGCCGCGATGTTGGCCGGGAGGATCGAAGCCTATGGCGACCGGCGCCGCCAAGCGAGCATAGACAGCGGTGAGTCTCGTCCATGGAGTTAGATCCACTACCATATCGAGCCTTTCTCGTCGCAAGACTGTGATTGCGGCCACCGGCTTCGTAAAGGGACACTCCATGGGCTTCATTTTCACAGGCACGAGTCTAATCGCGGCCGCGTTATTTGGTCCATGGAAAACGAAAAGATCGACCAGAGGGTACCTGTGGGCAAGTGCCGAAAGGACGCCGGAACCCAAAATTGTATCGCCAATCGCGGTTGGTATGAGCACCCCTATTCTCCGCGGGTCATCGGGCAATATCCTACGCCGCCGCCCGGCCGCAAGGAGCCGCACTGCGATCACCCCGCCTGTGCGGTCAATGGATCGCATCCATTGGCTCGATCTTGCCAATGTATTCGGCTCCTTCCACGCTCACGCGCGTTCGAATTTCTGACCGACGACCCGTTTCCATACGAGGACAACCTTCGTCGGCAAATTGCCCACTACCTGTCAGCGGCCTGCCTCGTTTGGCCTAGAACATATACGGCGGGAGATTGCCGCGGCCAGGGTGTCGGCCGCGGCAACGCCCGAACAACAGGCCCCGATATTTCAAAAGCCCTCGCGTGGGGCGGCTCGATGAGGGAAGTTATGGAGTGCAATCACCAAATCGAGATAGAGCTCAGCACATTTCGCCCAAGAAAAACGCTCTGCTTGTCGAGGCCCTTTCGTTCTCAGGAGTTGTACGACGTTCGGCTCGTCTCGGAGCCGTATAATTTGGTTGAGCCAATCACGCGGTGAGGTTGGATCGGCATAAAGCGCAGCATCGCCGCAGACCTCCGGCAAGCTTGCGGTGTTGGAGGCGATCACCGGACAGCCAAAGGCTAAGAGCTTCGAGCGCCGGCAGACCGAAACCTTCCGTCAGCGACGGAAAGACAAGCACCACGCATTTAACCATTGCGCACACCCCTAATCAGGCTCCCAGAATGCGACCGTCCTTGATAGCAAGATGAACGCCGCCGGTTCTGGCAATGAGCTGGAACACGCGCCCTTGCCGTGAAGCACACGTCCGCAGGCCAATTGTAGAGGGCAATTTTTCGTCGGAACGCAGACGATGCGACGAGCGTCCTTGGATTTTGTTGCAAAAGGTCAATCCGCGAGTCTCAGAGGGTCGGCCGAACTCAACTAATGCATTTCACGGTAATTATCCCAAGTTCGCGATGGCCCGCAATTGTGGGGGTGGGCTAAGGCGGTCATAAGATGATGGCGTGAAGGTGGCCGTTGGGCATAGTCGAGGGACGCTGGATGCACCGACGAACTCATGTTGGTTTGGGTCTCGGACGAAGCACATAGCGATTCTCGATCTGCTGTCCGCTATTCTCCCAATGACACCTGAGATGCTATCTCTTTTCGCATTCGCAAAGGCAGTCCTTGTACCACGTCAAGTCGCAGGGAAATCGAGTTTTCTGATTCGATTGAGACTTGTTGCGATCTGATATCCGACATTCGCATGATGACGCGCAGGACCTCGTCGCGGATTCGCTCACCATCTTTGCCCAGACGGGCCACTGGCGCGTGCCCTCGAAGAAGTATGTAGAAGTATCTATTTGAGTTTGGAAAGCACAAATTACCGGCAGGATTCCTAACGAAGCTTTCATCTCGTGACGACAACGCTCGCTGCCGTGGTGGGAATTCGGGGCTATCGGCAAAGGCATTTTGCATCGCAAATCGGGGAGCTTATTTTCCGCCCGAAGTGTGGTATGGATAGGAATGTCTGAGAGATTGGCCAGCGCATTATCAATCGCTCTGATGGCGCAACGCGACGAAGCCTCGCCGCTTGGGCAAATGGTACACGCTATCGCGGTGCGCCCACGTTTTCGGCGCGAGGCGCGTTTACTCAGGAATGATGCCATGAATTATTGTAAGGGCTCGGCGGTGTGACAGATGCTGCACAGCAACAAAG
>JBAUNU010000338.1:0-3430 GCA_049579405.1 Methylocella sp. | reverse complement strand
CCTTCGCATCAACCCGCTCGAAACCAGCGACCTTTAAATCAAGCCCATCGACAAAGGCGTCGATGAAGCGGACGGGGTTGTCGGCGGCGACATAATCATCGATCGCCTCCGGCAAAAGCAAAAGTTGAGAACGATCGGGCCCAGGAATGTGCGTCATGCCTAATTCTAATCGGATGCCGGCGCCAACGGAATCCCATCAGGCAGACTTTCCACACAGTCTGCAAAACTTCTGAAATAATGAAAGGAGGCGCGATGTCGGGTACGAACATCGTCAGTCGCAATGAATCTCTCTGCAGGTGCTTTGATATCGCGCGAGACAAGCAGTGTGCTCTATAGCACGCGTCGCTGCTGGCTCACGCGCGGCATCCTTCCGACAATAAGGGCCAGCATCGTGGAGGCACGCTGAATACGCAGTTTGGGAGCATTTAGTTGGGTTAAATCTCTGTTTTGCAAATGCCGCTACCATTGCAGTGCACAAAGACATAACAATAAGCGCGCGCATTGTTAATGTAGCAAAATGGATCGGCGCCGCCTGCATCACTGCGAATTACTCCAAAAGCTCCTTCCTCGAAGGCATAGTTTCCCCCTCTGTGATAATATACATAAGAGGGAAGATTGATCGAATCAATGCCGCGAGCGGGGGTGCTTTATTCAAAAGAGCACACAAAGCGGGACTGACGCCCCATGTCCCAAAGCCACAACGTGGAGCCGCAGTGGCGAACGGCTTTTTTCGCAAGGACGAGTTTCGCTACGACGCCGCGCAAGACGCCTACGTTTGTCCTGGCAGGCATGAACTGAAACCGATCCGCCAGGGTCGGTTGCGCGACATGAGGAAGGTAGACTACGCCAACGCCAGGGGCGTGCCGCGACTGCCCCTTGCGCCCGCGATGCACGAACAATTACCCCGCGGTCTCCCGCCTTGAGAACGAGGATGCCCTCGACCGGATGGCGACGAGGCTAGGACAACGTCCGGACATTCTCGCGCGTCGTCGGGAGATTGTCGAACATCCCTTCGGCACGATCAAGCAATGGATGAACCAGGGCGCCTTTCTCATGCGCGGCCTCGACAAGGTCCGCGCCGAGTTCAGCTTGACCGCGCTCGTCTACAATCTGCGACGGGCGCTCAACATTCTCGGCGTCGCAAGGCTGATGGCCGCCGTGGCCGGATAAATGATGCCCACATTTGCACGAAACCGGGGGGCAAAGCCGCTCGGGGACCTCCAGGCGACGTCAGGGACGCGATTCGAAGCCCCGACAACAAAAATCCATCAAAGGCGCGCGAGACGCACATCGTGAACGGTCTTATGCCGGATTTCTCACACGGCCTGCAACAATTATGCACGGACGCTCGCCCCTTGATCCGCCACGACTTTTTCGGTGCAAAAGTTAGGTGCAAAATGTCCGCCGTTCCTATGGAGAATGGCAGCCTGTGAGGGCGGGCCTGCGGACATCAAAAAAACGCTGGCCTCAGAGTTCTTCGGTTCGTTCGTCAACACACTCGACACCGAAACCCTCGACCAACTCCTTACCATGTCGGATGGCGGCTTCAGCGGTGTCAAACCCCAGATTTACCGCTATTCCTATGGCTTCAAATTTCTTCGTCTCGTAATTGTCACCGACAATTTCAACAATGCAGCTCCATCCTTCGTCCGGCTTATCTCGATTGATCGACGCTGCGACAGACGCGCCATAATCGAAGAACAGCCCGGCAACTGGATTGCTGGTATCGCTCTTTGATTTTCCCGCCTGCGGCCTCAGTCCCAAGAGGACGCGATAGCTTTCGAACTGCTCAGGCGTGATATCGTTCTGTTGATGGAGGCGCATAAGCTCTGTGACCTTTTGAGCTTCATCCAGCTTTTCGGTGCGGCGCAAGCGTCTGCGCACCGGCGGCAGCGTTCGGACTTGCCCCGTTAAATCACGGAGGAGTTTCGTGCGCAGCTCACCCACACTGCAAAACGATCCGACAAGCGCCTGACTGTAGGTTGTGGCCTTGAAGTCTTTTAGTTTCTTGAGCTGTTTTAGGTCGATCCCGCTTGGGGCTGTGGGCCGGTCTGAAAAATAGAGGAGGGCGGGTTTCTTCTGCTCCACAAATTGATTGATTTCCTCGACGGTGCCGGACTCGGCAACGCCGGTGACGGTGCCTAACTTAGTCCAGAACATGCCAATCAGGATGTCGCTGGCTTGAACGATTTGCGTGTCGATCGCCGCTTGTGGACGCACGCCGGATTCGGGGCGGGCGTGGGTTTCCCATTTGACTGGCAGCAGAACGACCCCCTCCGCCGCCGCATGCTGCGCATTCCAATCATTGATCGCCATGCTGGCCTTCCCGCTCCTCCGTCAGGTCAGACGGTGAAGCGATGAGGGCGCGGTACGTGGTGGCGGTAAGCGACATGGCAGATTTCTGACCCCGGGTAAGTCATCATATAGGCGCGCCACCTTCTGTTTCTGTGTCACGCCCGTTCGCGCCAAGGCGCACTTTTAGCTAGAGGCACCCGTTGGTAAGTCGGTTCGTTGCGCTCCATCCAATCCCATACATCATCCGGTACGCGGTAGTATGTTTCAAACACATTCCATCCGTAATTTGGATCGTCTATCTCGATCAGGAAAGACTGTTCCATCCTGTGCAGGAGGTCATTAGTTCGTGGGGAGGGAGCCGCAAATCGCTTGGAATTTTTCGCCTTCAAAAAGCGCAATGTCTCGACAAACGCGGCAGGTGCCGCTTGCAGGTTCTTTAAGGCAGTTTCCTGCTTTTGTCTGTTTTTAGCCTTGGCTGACAAGTAAGCCATTTGGAATGACCAAAGCCTTTTAACGCCAACCCAGATCGCGATTATGAGCTCAACTACGACAATGCCGGCGCCGATAATTCCGGCGATAAGGATTGTCCCATAAGTTGATGCCTCGATGCTGATAAAAGGTTCGACCTTCATCCATCGCAATATCACCAGCAGCCCTGCGCCAATGGCAACGGCTGCGCCGATGCGAGCAGTCCCCCCAATCATTTTTGCGATGAATGTAAGCGGCTCCATAACGCGATCCTAGCTCGGGGCAGACAAGGCGCACAAGCGGTAGTAATTCCGCCGCGTCCTTATGGGCGGGCATCGACCGGAAGCTTGAGGCTGTGCAAATTTCTCTTCACGAGATGGCATGGAAAGTATTGCGCGAGTGTACTGCGCGCGCAGCGCGTCCTCGCGGCGCTTGGCCGCGCTCCTTTGGGACGAAGAACGCGAACGCGCGCTAAGCAGCACCGTTTGAAACACGGGCGACACCACCTTTCAAAAACAGAGAAATTCCGCCGCGTGTCAAGCCTTCCGCGGTCAATGTTATTTGGCGCGCGCTCCAAGAATTATTCACTGCGATGTCGGCTCAATAGAATCAGCCACTTACATGCAGAAATCAGGGGCGAATGTCTGCTCACCATTGCTGAAATTCA
>JBAUNU010000337.1:0-2581 GCA_049579405.1 Methylocella sp. | reverse complement strand
CCGTAGTAGCCGGTCCCGTAGAAGGGGCCGCCACCAACACCGCTAAAGCCCCCGACTAAGATGATAATCAAGATAATGAGAACGATGGTTCCGAGCGACATAAAGGTCTCCAAAGGGTTTAGACGCGCACCCCGCCAGGTTTCAGTGAGCGACATCGATCTGCGAGTTCGGTGCCGCGGCGACGGGCGCGCGGCACCGTCGTTTCCGAGCGTCTAGCGAGAGAAGAGTGCAAGCAAAATGATGATCGGAATCGGCACTCCCAACAGCCAGAGAAGAATTCCGCGACCCATAACATGTCCTCCTTAGTTACATTGGCTTTCCTACTTTGTTGATTCGAGTGGACAGCCGAGACCTCAATTTCATGCACCATCTCGAATCCGCCCGCCGTCCGTGGCGGCGAGGCTCGCGGCAAAGGCGCCGATCAGCATGGAGGCAGTCAACCAGAGGGACAATTTCATCGCGCTCTTGCGAGCATTGTCGAGCGTAACCTTGGCCTGCCTGACTACATCCGAAACCCGCTTTTCCGCATCGGCCTGACTGAGCCCCGTGCTCTGCGCGACAACTTGTGCCACATAAGTACGATCCGCGGGAGCGACGTCGCCCCCGGCACGAAGACTGGCTATTAAAAGGCGGCCCATTTCAGCGCGTGGGGCAGTGGGATCCTCCCCCGCTTGGTCCGCGGCGGGAGCGGAGCGGAACAGTCTATCCACGAAGGGGTCGATCGGCGAGGACGACTGGGCCGTACCCGGGCTAGTTGTCTGCACGAAGCCGACCGATGCGGCGCCGACGATGTGAGCCGCCGCCGAAGCCAAAGCAACTGCGCTAATGAGAGTGGCCAATCCCCAGGCCAGGAATCCGTGGGCAGTGTCACGGAAATAGACTTCGTGTGTATGAACGCCGACCCACTTGGTTCGCAAGCGTCCAGCGAGATAGCCGCCAATGGTTGACGATAGCATCGCGACCACGATCAGGTAAACGCCAGCACCGACGCTGCGTGTAGTCGATGAAATCCCCGCGTTGGACCAAGGCGAAACCGTCGCAAATCCCATACCTACACCAAACACAAGGAGCATTAAAGTCAAGGCTGATGCGGCCACCCCACCGGCGATAACCGCGCCCCATGAGACTCCAGACTCCCCAACCTCTTCGGTCGCTGCTTGCGAGCCGGTCTGTGGTGCCATCTCGTGCTCCATTCCAGAAAAACCTTTTGCTTTGTGACGTAACAGGGATTTCGAGAAACTCACTATGCGCCCTTGCCCGCTTGGCCCGCCTGATTTCGAAGACCGCCGATGCGATCGTGATTTGCCTTCACGCCTTCGTACTGGCGCTGGACAAGCGCTCTTACGTTCGGATGAAGATCCTCCGCGAGCGCTGCTTCATAGGCGCGTTTTGCAACATCTTCGCCGCGCTCGCATTCGGCCAGCACGGCATGTTCGTCCTTTCCAGTGATCGAAGATTTGACGTTGGTCCAAGCGCGATGCAGCGAACCGGCAACCGTTCCGGAGGCTGCGGGTTCGCCTCCGAGCGCCCGGATCTCGGACTGCAATTCAGCAGCGCCACCGTCGCATCTCCGGGCGGCATTCTCGAACACCGACTTCAAACCAGGGCTCGTAACGGCTTCTGCGCAAGTACGGAAGCCCTCCTCGCCATCTTTTGTCGTCTCCAGCAGCTTGTTCAACGTCGCGACCACTTGGCGATTATCCATTCGAGTCCTCCTATTTCCAGCGTCCCGCATGCCTAAATTCCGGGGCGGCCTGAGCTTCAGGCGGGCCCCGTGTCGCTTCGACCTGAACTCATGACCTGCCCCGTAGTTCCGCGATCAGCCGCGAAATCTCCTGGAATTTTGCCGAGGCTAGAGAATGAACCGGCTCAAGTCGGCGTTCCTCGCCAGGTCGCCGATGTTTTTCTCGACGAAAGACGCACCGATCTCGATCGTCTCGCCGAACCGGTCGGACGCGGTGAAGCTCACCTCGTCGAGGACGCGTTCCATCACCGTCTGCAACCGGCGCGCGCCGATATTTTCGACCGAGGAATTGACCTGCGCAGCGATCCGCGCCACCGCGTGGATTGCGTCCGGCGTGAACGAAAGCTCGACCCCTTCGGTGCGCATCAAGGCCTCGTATTGCTTGATGAGGCAGGCTTCGGTTTCGGTGAGGATGCGGCGGAAATCGTCCTCGTTCAAGGGGGAGAGCTCGACCCTTATCGGCAGCCTGCCTTGCAATTCGGGCAACAGATCCGAGGGTTTCGACGCATGGAAGGCGCCCGAAGCGATGAACAAAATATGATCGGTCTTGACTGTGCCATGCTTGGTCGCGACCGTGGTGCCTTCGATGAGCGGAAGCAGATCGCGTTGCACGCCCTCGCGCGAGACATCGCCGCCGACCCGCCCCTCGCGCGCGCAAATCTTGTCGATCTCGTCGAGAAAAACGATGCCATTGTTTTCAACTTCGCGGATCGCCTCCTGAACGATCTGATCCTGGTCGATCATCTTGTCGCTTTCCTCGACAATCAAGGGGGCGTGGGCGTCCCTGACCGTGATGCGGCGGGGTTTTGCGCGATTGCCGAGCGCCTTGCCGAATAT
>JBAUNU010000336.1:0-8445 GCA_049579405.1 Methylocella sp. | reverse complement strand
GCCCTCCTCGGCGCCGGTATCGTCGGCCCGGGGGCCGAGGAGTTGATCAACCTCTTTACGCTCGCCATATCGAAAGGCATGACCGCCAGCGATATCGCCTCTCTAATGGTTCCCTATCCGGCGCTGGCCGATGCGGCGCGGCGCGCCGCCATGACGTTTCGGGACAGCAGGCGCGACGCCCCGTTGGGGCGCTTTCTGATCGAATGGACTCGTTCGATCGAACAGCACACCCTCAAAATCCGCGAGTTGGCGTTGTCCCTTGCCGAGAAAGCCCGGCACGTTTTCCGCAGCCCGACATAGCGCATGATCATAAAAAAGTTGTAGAAATCTTGGACACAACCGGGCGAGAAAACAGATAAATAGCGGCGATTCCTGGTGAAGCGATCGTCGCCGAGCGGAACGGTGCCGCGCCTCTGGCGTTGGTTCGAAGAGGGGTTGCCATGAGCGATCTCGTGATGCCACCACGCGAGGGCCTCGCAGCGAGCGGAATCCTCGCGAAAAAGCGCCGGCCGGTTCGCTTCGGCCTGGCGACGCGGGTTCTTCTGTTGAACTCCGCTTTCGTCATCGTCGCGGCAACGATGATCTACATCCCCGCCATTGCCAACTATCGCGACAATTGGCTGCGGCAACGCCTCAGCGCCGCCTATACGGCCGCGCTCGTGCTCGAAGCGGCGCCCCGGGCGATGGTGTCCCCCGAATTGTCGCGGCAATTGCTGGATAGCGTCGGCGCGCGACTCATCGTCCTCAGCAAGCATGGCACGAAGCGAATCCTCGCCGCTTCCGAGCTGCCGCGCCGCGTCGATGAAGTTTACGATTTTCGCGAGTCTGCTTCCCGGCTCCTGCCAGAGGGTCTGGCCACGCTGATGGCGCCGCCAGGGCGTGTCATCACCGCCCTCGGCGAAGCGCCCATGGGGGACGAATCGATCGCGATCACCATGGACGAGGCGCCGCTGATCAAGGCCATGCGCGCCTATTCGCTCCGGCTTTTGGCGGTTACCCTCGTCATGTCGATGATCGTCGCGAGCCTCGCCACCGTCGCGATTCACTTCATGGTGCTTCGCCCGGTGCGGCGGCTCACCGACAGTTTGATCGAATTCGGCGCCAATCCCGAGAATTCTTCCCGCCGCATCATCGTCCCTTCCGGCGGCCATCACGAGATTGCTCATGCCGAAGCGGAACTCGCCATCATGCAGGACGCTCTGGTCCGCGAGTTGAAAGAGAAAAAACATCTAGCCACGCTCGGGCTCGCGGTTGCCAAGATCAATCACGACATGCGCAATATGCTTACCTCGGCGCAGCTTCTATCCGACCGCCTCGCGAATGCCGACGATCCACTCGTCCAACGGCTCGCGCCCAAACTCGTCGCCACGCTCGATCGCGCCATCCGTTTCTGTCAGGCGACGCTGACCTATGGCCGCGCCGTCGACGATCCGCCAAAATTGGCGCGCTTTCCGTTGCAGGGGCTCGTCGCCGAGGTAATGGAAATGATCGGCCTCGAAGCGCGGCGTGGGATCGAGTTCGTCAACGCGGTCGCCGCCGACTTCGAGATCACCGCGGATCGAGAGCAAATGTTTCGCGTGCTTATGAATCTTCTTCGCAATGCCGCCGAAGCGCTGGAAAACGCCAGGGCGGACCCGGGACGGCCGAAGCGGATCCGCGTCGAGTCCTGGTTTGAGGACAAAACGGCGGTGATTGAAGTCGCCGATACCGGACCCGGCGTGCCGGCAAGCGCTCGGGCGCGGCTTTTCACGGCCTTCAGCTCAAGCCGTTCCGGCGGGTCCGGCCTCGGCCTCGTGATCGCGGCCGATCTCGTGCATGGTCACGGCGGTGCCATCACGCTCGTCCCCGGCGCCGATGAAGAGAATTCGGGCGCGAAATTTCATATTACTTTGCCCCAGGCCGCCATTGGCACGCAATCAAAGGGATAACACGTCCCGTCCGCCCTGGCGCCCATTGCCAGGAGGATGCCGAGCGGCTAAGCCTCGCACTGGTTTCCGCGAGGCCGGCAGCCATATCGGCCCCGAGAGGACCATCTCGCCGGAGGCGCCCGTAGCTCAGCTGGATAGAGCACTAGACTACGAATCTAGGGGCCGGGAGTTCGAATCTCTCCGGGCGCGCCAAGCGTTTCGATATCTTACTCTAGCAAACATTTGAAAAAGCTTTCTAACAGGTTCAAACGGTGTTTTGGGGAAAGTCGGCGACTCCGGAATTTAGGGATATGTTCAGCTGCGCGGGCTGGAGGAGGCGGCGATCGGCGAGGTTTCCGGGCGAGGAAGCTTGCGAGCAAAGACTCCGGAGGGTGCGCGAGGACACCATGCGCGGCTGGCGATCGGCGCGAAGGTTCTCCGCTGAAAGCGGAGGCGCCTCTTACGGTCGCGCGCGAACTGTTCCTGCGCCGGTTGAAAATCGGATCAGCCGGACCTTGCCGCGCCTGGCGGAGGAATCGAGCGGCGCACCGGGCATCGCATCCCGCATTCACGGCTGCCGGTGGTGCTGCGTAAAAAGAGGCTTTGCCAACGCCGAAGGTTGTTCTCGCCTGAGTTTGGGCACGTTTATTTTGGTTATACCAATGATCGGGATAAAGGCATGACAAATGGGAATCTCAGGCGGATTGACTGCGTTGTTGGCGCGTATCGCCGATGAAATCGACGCCTATCTCAGCCGCGAGCGCGTTTGATTGATGGCGTGAAAAGGCGCGTTGCGCGAGCGACACAGGAATGCGGATCGTCTTCTTCTCACATTACTACCTGCCCGAAGTGAATGCGCCGGCTTCCCGAACCTCGGAGCATGTCCGTCTATGGGCGCGCGCCGGTCACGACGTCGTCGTGGTCACCTGCTCGCCGAACCATCCGGGCGGCAAAGTCTACCCCGGGTACAAGAACCGCCTCCATCAGATAGACCATCGACGGTGTCCGCATCGTGCGTGTGTGGACGTTTATCGCGGCCAATGAAGGTTTCGCGCGCCGCACGATCAACTACCTTTCTTATGCGGCGTCGGCGACGCTGGCGACGATATGGCTCGAGCGGCCAGACGTGGTCGTTTCCACTTCGCCGCAGTTCTTTTGCGGGCTCACCGGGCTCATCGCCAAGACAATGAAGCGGACGCCATGGGTGCTCGAGATCCGCGACTTGTGGCCGGAGAGCATCGTGACGGTCGGCGCGATGCGCAAGGGCCTCGTGGTGCGCCTGCTCGAGAGGTTCGAGGCGCTGGCCTATCGCCGGGCGGACAGGATCGTTTCCGTGACGGAGTCGTTCGTGCCCCACATCGTCGCGCGGGGCGGGGCGGACGCAAAGATCTCCGTGATCAAGAACGGCGCCGACCTCGATTTCTTCACCCCGGCCAATGACGGGCGAGACGTTAAGCGGCGGCTGGGACTCGAGGGCCGGTTCGTCGCCGCCTATGTCGGCACTCACGGGATGGCCCATGGCCTCGACACGATTCTGGAGGCTGCGGACCATCTGCGCGAGGTGTACCGCATCGTGTTCCTGTTCGTCGGGGACGGGGCGGACCGCCAGCGCCTCGCACGGCGCAAACATGAGATGAGGCTCGACAATGTCGTCATGCTCGGCCAGCAGCCCAAGGAAGCAATGCCCGGCATCTGGGCGGCGACGGACGCAAGTCTGATACTCCTGCGCCGCGACGACCTGTTCAAGACCGTGCTTCCCTCCAAGATGTTCGAGGCGATGGCGATGCGCCGTCCCATCATTCTCGGGGTCGAGGGTGAGGCGCGCGCACTGCTTGACGGGGCGGGCGCAGGCATCGGCATTACGCCCGAGAGCGCCGAAGAACTCGCCGCAGCCGTGACGCGGCTCGCCGATGATAGCGAGCTTGGTGCGCGTCTTGGCGCTTCGGGCTGTGCGCATGTACGCATGCACCATGACCGGAAAGCTCGCGATGCGTTATCTCGACATGATCGAGGACACCGTTGCGGAGGCCAAGTCTCCGCGCGGCCAGGACGCGGCGTCGTCCAAGACGGTTGCCGGCCAGTGAACGGCGGCGGTCCCATACAGAAAATGGCGCGAGCGATCGTTTTCGGACGGCATATCCCGATCACAAGACTGGCGCGCCGAATCAAGCTCGGCGTGAAGCGCCGGGTGAAGCAACACACCGGGACGGCGGCGCCGCGCTCGCTTGTTGCGCCGCCTCTGTCGGGCAGGCCGCTACCCCTATTCGAACCAAGGCGCGGGAAATTCGTCCGCCACGGCGATCAATGGCGCTTCACGTTCCTCCATCGCTTCCGCCAGATGACCGGCGCCGTCGACTGGCGCGCGGGCGGCGAAGGGCCGGAAAACCAGCTCTGGCGCATGAACCTCCACTACATGGAATATTTGGAGGAGGCTGATGACGGGCTCTTTGCCGATCTCGTCCGCCAGTGGATCGACGTCAACCCGCCCTTTGAGCGTGGATTCTGGAAGGACAGCTGGAACAGCTACACGGTTTCGCTACGCGCCGCTGTCTGGATGCAGCAGCTCGCGGTGCGTGGAACGGGACCGGACAGCAACGCTCGCGCGACAATGCTGGTATCCTTGGCGGAGCAGCTCAACTACCTCGAAGAAAACCTCGAGACCGATATTGGTGGCAATCATCTCATCAAGAACATCAAGGGGCTGCTTTGGGCGTCCGCCTTTTTCGCCGGCCCCGATGCGACGCGGTGGCGGGCGAAGGGGCTGAAACTGCTCGCCCGCGAACTGCCGAGGCAAATCCTCGCTCGGATTCTTGTTCAACGGCAGCTTCGAGAGGAAACCCTCCGGTTTGCCCTTCGACTGGGTGATGCCCGAGGGCGAGGGCGTAACTCTCGATATCGCGCCAAGGCCCGAAGCGACCGATAAACACGCGCTGTTCCTGCAGTTCGGTCAAGGCCGTGTGAATTTCCCGGGCGTATCCCAAACCACAATGCTGCCCCCGGGGGGCTATCGGTTCAGAGGCTCCCTTGAGGGAGCGGTCGCCGGACGGCGCGGGTTGCAGTGGGGCATATCCTGCATGGGTGGGGCCACGATCGGTAAAAGCCAGATGATCCTGGGGTCTTTTCCTGTCTGGCGAGACTTCGAGTTTGCTTTCGCCGTGCCGGAGAGTGGTTGCCGAGCGCAGTCGGTGCGGCTCGGTCTCGCCGCGCGTTCAGCCTCCGAACAACTGGTTTCCGGCTCGATCTGGTTTGACGAGCTTTCCATATCGCGCCAGGCAGTGGATTCCGCGAAATAACGCGGGGGGAGCTGGTGCCGGGATAGGGCACAGATTGTAGTCCGTTACTACGCTCAGGGGCAGCGCTTGGAATCAGAACTAGCCTAGTTGTCGAAAGTATAAAGGTCGTTCATCCGCGGCCAGGGTGCGAACTGGGGTTGCCGCCCCTTTGACCATGGCGCGCACCGCCTTGCCCTTGCGGCTGTTGTCGAGAAGGGGGATGTCGGCTTCAGAGTCTTCAAAAGTCCGGCCCTGACATAGGTCTTGAACGCCGAGGCGGTGATCGGATCTCGAGCACCAGGGTGCCTCGTTCGAGACGGCCCTTCAGCCCGCGTCAGCGCGGCAGCCTTGCGATGAGCTTTTCATAGAGCGGATTTTCCGCCGAGAACACATAGTCTTGCGCCGCCACGCACACCTGGGCGGCGCCTTGCGTGATCAGCCAATCGGCGAGCGGCGCGGCCCTGTCTTTCGGGCAGTTCAAGGTCAGGCGCCCATCGGCTGCATGAAAGCGCGCGCGGGCAGAAAACGCTGCCTTCGCTTCCGCGAGCAAATTGTCTTCCAGCTTCACTACGAAGGCCGAGACCTCGCGGGTGGCGCGCGCCGCCTCTTCCGCCGCGATGCGCGAGAGAATGATGCGGGCGGATTCGCGGGGACCAGGACTCCAAACGGCGCCAACCGACGCCACGAGATTGGCCTGCGAGCGCAAAATCGTGCCGTCGTCGAGAATTTTGAGCGCATTGGCGAGAAGCGTCGCGCCGGTCGTCGCAATATCGACGACGAGCTCGGCCTTGCCCGCCGCCGGTGCGCCCTCCGTCGCGCCAAGGCTCTCGACGATGCGGTAATCGGCGACATGCCGCGCGGCGAAAAAGCGCCGGGTCAGATGAACATATTTGGTCGCCACGCGCATCCGCTCGCCGCGCCGCGCCCGGAAGGCCGCCGCGACATCCTCCAGATCCGCCATGGTTTTCACGTCGATCCACGCGCGGGGCACGGCGACCACCACATGGGCGTGGCCAAAGCCGAGAGGCGCCAAAAGTTCGACTTTCGCGTCCACGTCGGCAATGGTTTCGCGGATGAGATCCTCGCCGGTGACGCCGAGATGCACATGGCCGGAGGCCAATTGCGCGACAATGTCGGCGGCGGAAAGAAACGCGATCTCGACATTCTCCATGCCGGCCAAAGTTCCGCGATAGTCGCGCGAACCGTGCATGAGCTCGAGACCCGCGCGTGCGAAAAAAGCCGCGGCGTTTTCCTGCAGCCGCCCCTTGGAGGGAACCGCCAGCACGAGAGGCTGGCCGCGCGCACTCATGGCGCCGCTCCGCCGCGGCTCAGGCGGCCGATCCAGATCGCCGCGCCGACGGCGGCAATGGGTTTTTCCGCGCCAAGCGTTTGGGGAAGCTGGTCGTAGCGCCCGCCGCCAAGTGCAGGCTCCGCCGCGCCCTGCTCATGCGCCTCGAAAACAAACCCTGTGTAATAGTCGAGATTGCCGGTGAAGCGCGCGGCAAAATGGAATCTTGTGGCATCGAGGCCCTGCGCGGCGATAAACGCCAGCCGTTTGTCGAAACTGTCGAGGACGGCGGAAAGATCGAGGTTCGCACCGTCGGCAAGCGCGCGCAATAGCGCGGAAGCCTTACCGGGATCGCCTTCCACGCTCAAGAATTGCGCGATGACCGCGCGCTTTTCCGCGGAAAATCCCAAGCCCGTCTTGAGTGCCGCCTGTTCGAGGAAACGATCGGCGATCTCTGCTGGGCTGCGGCCGCCCGCCGGGGCCACGCCGGCGATGGAGAGAAGATCCTCGACGAGCGCCCGCGCGCCCTGCTTGTCGGCGCCCTCGAGAACGCCGAGCACGCCGGAATGATCGGCGCCGTCCAAGCCTGGGCTCAGGATCTTGTCGAGGGATTTGCCGTGACCGTGGCCGCGGGCGATGCGGCGGCGCCATTGCGGCGGGAGATCGAGCGCGTCGAGAAGCCGGGAAAACAGCCCGGCGTCGCCGATCCGCACGATGAGGCGCGACGGGGCGGTCTGGCGTTGTCCGGCGCCCGCTGCTTCGAGCGCAAGGGCGAGGATTTCCGCGTCCGCCGCCTCCCGGTCGGGGCGGCCAAAACTCTCAATTCCGGCTTGCGTGAATTCGCTTGGGCGGCCTGGGAGAAACCGGAAAACAGGCCCGCAATAGGAGAAGCGCGCGCTCTGTCCAGCACATTCCCGCTCCGTGGCGAGATAGGCCGCCAGGACAGGAATCGTATATTCCGGACGCAAGCAATAGTCGGCGCCGGAAAGATCGCTCGTGAGATAAAGCTGGCCGCGCAGTTCCTCGCCGGAATCGAAGAAGATCGAAGCTGGTTGCAGGATCGGCGGCTCACAGCGGGCGTATCCGGCGCCGGTGAGATGGGCGATGACGGCTTCCGCACGCTGATCGACAAAAGACAAGGCCCTGCCCCGGAAAGCTCAAGGACGTTCGCCTCTTAGTAGCAAGGCGAGCCATGCTGCGCGACAGGTTTTGCGCAGCTTTACTCAATTGGAGAACAAATCGCGGACAACAATCGGATTGCGGGAAAGCGAAATAACCGGCCGGCGGGGTTTCCGGGTTCGTTGCCCGGCCGCGTACTCCTGCTGGCTCGTATCGGCAGGCCCGCCTCGGCAAGAGTGTGCGCCGTCGGCGAAGGAGAATGATTGACGGCGGGTCAACGGCTACCCGCGCTTCCAAATGCGCAAGGATCTAAGGCGCCGCCAACCGAAACCTATAAGCCCCAAGCTCGGTATGTGGGGTGGACCGGCCAAGGCGGCGTTCTTGGTCTGGCATTGCTCGTTGCCGTTGTGGGTCTGGTTGGCCGGCGGCTTGCGTATCCGATCCCCCGGCAATCGCGGAAACGGCCTCCAAGCCTTTCCACCGAGCTCAATGAATTCGAGAACGTAACCAATGGCCATTCCCCGTGACCGTCGGTATAATGGCGTCCGGCGCTTCTTTGGGGGGCCAGACGCGTTTAATATAGCTGTGCCCGGGTGGTTAAGAGGACCAGACGGAGGCGCGAATGCGGACTGCGGAGGGGTGGCCGAGTGGTTGAAGGCGCACGCCTGGAAAGTGTGTATGCGGGAAACCGTATCGCGGGTTCGAATCCCGCTCCCTCCGCCAGAGGATTTTTGTCAAGCCCGGAGACATCGGTAACAGAACGTACCTAAGACATGGGTGACAACCTTGGGCCGAAAGGGTTGTCGATTGGTTGCAAGGTTTTCTGCTGCAGGTCGATAAAGCCGAGATCGTAGCGTAT
>JBAUNU010000335.1:0-5278 GCA_049579405.1 Methylocella sp. | reverse complement strand
CTTCTTCGCTTGGGTAGCGTCCGGCCAAGGCGGTCAGCAAATCGCGTTGTTGCGCCAATTGCTTCTCGAGCGGCGGCAAAGTCTCTTCCGCTTGCGCGAGCGCCGCCTCTTGGAGCGCCACATCTGCCTCTGCGACTTGACCCAATTTCTTCTGAACGCGCAGCAAGCGGAGAAGGTCGGTTTCGATGGCTATGATCTTTTTTGTGGCGGCGATTTGCCCCCGCAGCGAGGACTCTTGGATGGCCCCTGCCACCACATTAGAGGTAAGCGTTAGATAGGTGGCCTCGACGGTATACTGCTGCACCGCGGCCAGCGCCTCGTCCGTTTCCACCTCGCGGCGGACGAGCCCAAAGACGTCCGGCGTGTAGGAGACATCGACCTGAGCGGTGTGCAAGGTGAGATAGGGGGTGAAGGGGTTCGATGAAGGGGGCGAAACAATGGTAGACGCTTTTTGGGTAAAGCTATTGTAACCGGCGGAGATCTGCGGCGCATAGGCCCCCTTTTGCGCCTCGGTTGTCTCCCGGGCGACCCGCAATCCGGCCTGCGCCGCCTGGACATCAGGATTATGCTTCAGCGCGTCCTCGACCAGATCATTCAATGGGGGCGAATGAAAGATCTCCCACCATTGGCCCGCGATATCGAGCTTGTCCACGAAGCGCTGTCCCTGTCCCTGTCCCTGGCCAGACTCATAGGAGGCCGACGAGGGCTTGAGTGGTTCCTTCGTATAGCCCGTCACTTTAGGCGGAGGCGGCGCGATAAAATCGGGGCCAAACGCGCAACCGGCGGTGAGAATGCACGCGAAGCCTGCTGCGGTTTGCACGAAGGGAATTGCGGCCCTTTTGCGATTTAAACGCAGGCGGCCGGATTTGAATCGCATTGTAACTCTCCAGCCTGGGTACGACGCTGCTAATGGCCGCGTCCATTCGCGGCAGCCGGTTTCCGGCTCATATGTCATCCACTTGCGCGACGTCGCCTCCGTCTCGCCCGGCCGTATCTTCGCCTCTAAGGAATAGCATGCGAAGCGCGGGCGCGACGATCAGCAACATAAAGGGTCCAATCGTCATGCCGCCAACGACAACTGTGGCGAGGGGCCGCTGCACCTGACTGCCGATGCCATGTGAGATTGCCGCTGGGAATAGACCGACGGCCGCGGAAAGCGCAGTCATCAACAACGGCCGCATCCGCTGTTCCGCTCCGCGGAAGACCGCTTCGGCAACCGCCATACCGTGGGTCCTCAGCTCGCGGTAGTAGGTAATGTTCAAGATGCCGTCCATGACGGCCACGCCGAGAAGCGAAATGAACCCGATCGCGGCGGAAACGCTAAAAGGCTGGCCGGAAAAATAAAGCGCCAAGATGCCGCCAGCGACCGCGAAAGGTATGCCGGCTATCGAAAGAAGGCTGTCACGCAAGGAATTGAACAGAGCATAGAGAAGCACCAGGATCATGAGGAACGTGATCGGCACGATCACCGCGAGGCGCGCGTTGGCGCGCTCAAGGTCCTCGAATTCCCCAGACCAGAGGATCCTATATCCAGCCGGCAACTTCACGTTCTTGACGATTAGTGCCCGTGCTTCGGCGACCGTGCTTCCGAGATCTCGGCCGCGCACGCTGAACTTGATCGGAATATAACGATTACTTCCTTCGCGGTAGATGAATGACGCCCCTGTATCGAGAGAGATCGTGGCGAGTTCGCTCAACGGAATATAGGCATTCGTGCCGCTAGGGGTCTGATATCCGACTTTGATCATGCCAATTTCGCTGATGCTGTCGCGGAAATTCGGCGCCAAACGAACGGCCACGCCGAACTGGCGATCTCCTTCAAGGACCATGGTGGCGACAGCGCCGCTCATCGTGGTCTGGATAACCGTGTTCACATCCCCGGTGTTCAGACCATATCTTGCCGCTTTGGCGCGATCGATCTTGATGTTCAGGTTTGGCTGACCAAGGACGTGGAATATTCCGAGATCTTCGACCCCGCGGACAGTCTTGACTTGTTCCACGACCTGCGCTGCCAACGATTCGGTGGTCGCCAGATTTGGTCCGACGATCTTAATCGAGTTCGCGCCTTTGACGCCGGAAAGTGCCTCCTCGACGTTGTCTTGTATGTATTGCGAGAAATTGAAGCCAATTCCCGGCAATTCTTCCGAGAACTCATTCTGAAGCTCTTCGGTGAGTTTGTCCTTGGTAAGGCCAGCTGCCCATTCGTCAAACGGCTTGAGCGGCGCAAAGATCTCGACATTGGAAAAGGGGGAGGCGTCGCTGCCATTGTCCGGACGGCCATGCTGCGAGACGACCGTGATAATTTCAGGATGCCGGAGCAGGATTTCTCGCATTTTAGCAACAGTGGAGGTGCCGGCCTCCAGGGACATCGTCGGCGGCATCGACGCGCGGATCCAATAATTTCCTTCCTCGAGCGCAGGCAGGAACTCGCTGCCGAGCCTAGTTGCCACAAGCCCGCTGACGGCGAGAAATCCCAAGCCTATCGCAATAGAGATCGAGAGGCGGCCGAGGCTCCATTCCAGGAGCGGGGTATAGGCGGCGCGCAGCGCGCGAACGACGATCGTCTCGCCCTGTTTGACCTTCTTCGGAATCAAAAAGGAGGCGAGAACCGGCGTGATTGTAAAGGTCGCTAAAAGCGCCCCCGCGAGGGCATAGCCATAAGTTCGCGCCATGGGCCCGAATATCTGGCCCTCGACGCCTTGCATCGTGAACAAGGGAACGAACGCCGTCACGGTGATCGTCGTGGTAAAAAGAATGGCTTGATTGATTTGCAGCCCGCTTATGAAGATGAGGCGAAGCCTCTTGCTCCATCTCCGGCCGCTTCCGTACGTCGAACTTGTTGGGTCAGGCCCCCAATGTCCTTGGATGAGATTGTCCAGGAGGCTCCGCCTTTCCGACCTTTTCGCCTGGAAATTTCGAAATATGTTTTCGACCAGGATCACAGCCGAATCGACGATGATCCCGAAATCGACCGCGCCCAGCGACAGGAGGTTCGCATCCTCGCCCCGAAGCACGAGAAGGATAATGGCAAAAAACAGCGCGAAGGGAATATTCGCGCTGACGATGATGGCGCTGCGCAAATCACCCAGGAAAAGCCACTGGATGAAGAAAACGAGGATGCAGCCGAACACAAGGTTGTGCAGGACCGTGTGGGTGGTGACCGATACGAGCGAGCTGCGGTCGTAAAAGGGAACGACCTTCACTCCCGCAGGCAAGGTGCCATCTGAATTGATCTTCGCGGCTTCGGCCTGAACAAGGGGGAGGACCGCGTTTGTATGCTCTGTCCGGTTCATAACGACGATTGCCGCGGCAACGTCGTCGTCGTGATCGCGCCCGGCGATGCCGAGGCGCGGAACGTAGCCTACCGACACATTGGCAACGTCCTTCACCAGAACGGGAATGCCGTTTGACTGCGTCAACACGATATTCTCGATATCATTGACCTTATAGCCGCTGGTGATGACATCGGCGCCGCCATCGTCGATCAAGCCGATGCCGCGAATATTCACGGACTGCTGTCCGATGGTGATCTCGCGGCCGCCTACGTTGATATTCGCATTTCCAATGGCCGTGACCAGCTGAGGCACGGTTATATTGTACGCTTCTAGCTTCTGAAGGTCGGCGTCGACGTCAAATTGCTTGGTTGTGCCTCCCCAGCTGTTGATTTGTACGACACCGTGGATCGCCATCAAGCGCCGCGTGACAACCCAATCCTGGATCGTACGAAGATTGGTCAGGCCGAAATGCGGCGGGCCAATCATCTGATAGCGGAAAATCTCACCGACTAGGCTTGATTGCTGGATTTGAGGAATCTGATTTCCTGGGAGACTGACATTCTGCTGCAGACTCAGCGCCGCCTGGGTGTAGGCGAAGTAATATTCGATGCCATATTTAAACGTCACCCGAACAAACGACAGGCCGTAGAAAGACGTGGATCGTATCGTATCGATGCCGGGCGTCGGGTAGAGACCGACTTCAATGGGAATCGTATAATACTTTTCCATTTCCTCCGCGGACAAGCCAGGCGCCTGAGCGGTGATTTCCAGGATCACTGGCGCCGGATTGGGATATGCCTCGATATTGAGGTTCGAGAACGCGGCCAATCCTCCGGCTAGGAACACCAGCGTGCCGGTCATGATAATGGCGCGGCGGGTCAGCACGAATGTGAAGAGGGCTTTGATCACGGGCGTTTACGCTTAGGAAACAGGTTTGATGTGATGTACTGTGAAATGGATCAGTCGGTGGCGCCGCCCGCTAGCACGTTGCTCAGGAATATAGCCCCATCGGTAACGGCGATTTCCCCGGCTTGCACCCCCTCCAGGATCTGATGGTAGCCATTGTGTTGCAGCCCGGTCCGGACTGTGCGCTGCGTAAATACGCTGCCGTCCTTGGTGACCCAAGCCGACATCGTCCCATCGCCCTCCCGCACTATTCCGCTGAGCGGAATGGCCGGCGAATGGATCGACTTGCCGGTGCGTATCACGAATCTCGCGAACATCCCTGGCCGCAAAAGATGTTCCGGATCCTTGATCTCGGACCGGACCAAGAGGCGGCGCGTGGCCGGATCGACGGCCGCGCCGAGGGTTGTAACTTTTCCTTCGAAGATCCGGTCGGGATAGGCCAGCATTTTCGCCTCGACTTCCTGGCCAAGCGCAATCGAAGGAATCTCGCTCTCCACCGCAAATGCGTTCAGCCACATGGTCGAGATATCGGCGACCGTAAATGGGGCCGGCGCGGCGCCCGGCTGGACGAACAGCCCGGGAGCGGCATTGCGGGCGGTGACCGTGCCAGTAAATGGACATGGCACGATCAATGACGAATCGACCCGCCGGTCAGCCACGATGCGATCGATCTCAGTGTCGTCCTTGCCGAAGATGCGCACCGCATTGCGCGCGGCCTTGAGATTGCCCTCTGCCGTTTGCTGATCGGAGATCGCCTGCTCAAGGTCCTTCTCCGCCCCGCCGCCCGCCTTCACCAGCTTCTGAGCCCGCGTCAAAACACGGGCGGTCAACTGCAACACCCCAGCGGTTTGGATCAGCGTCGATTCGGCTTGAAGGAGATCGGGGCTGTCGATCGTGAAGAGGGTATCGCCTGCCTTCACTGCGTCGCCAATCTTCGCGAACAGTGCGATTATCCTGCCCTGATAGGGTGTGAACACCTGGACTGACATGTCCTGGTTGAAATCAATGCTGCCAGTCGCGGTTTTCTCAATTTGAAAATCACGGTACGCGACCGGTGCGACTTTGACCGCCGCCAGCTGCTTTTGCGACAATTTAAT
>JBAUNU010000334.1:0-1826 GCA_049579405.1 Methylocella sp. | reverse complement strand
CGAATTGGAGCCCGGCTTCGCGCAGCCGCTCGGCGAGGAGCACGGGCGCCGCCACCCTGGCCGTGGCACCAACGGTGGACAGTTTCGAAACCTCGATTGTCTTGCCATTGAGCCGGGCGCCGGCGCCCCAGACCGCGACATCGGGTTCCCCGAGCGCCGGGGCATGGACGACTCCGATCAGCGGGCGCCCCTGTTCGACAAGGGCGATCGCGATCGCCCATGCCCCATGGCCTCTCATAAAGCTGCGCGTGCCGTCGATCGGATCGACCACAAGGACAACATCCTTCGAAAGACGCGTCGATGTGTCCGCGGTTTCCTCGGAAAGCCACCCTGCATCAGGCACCAGGATCTCGAGACGCTGCTTTAAAAAGCGATCGACAAGATAATCGGCCTCGGTTACCGGAGAGCCGCCCGCCTTGTGTGAAATTTTGGCGCTGGTCGACGCGCCAGGGCGAAAAAAAGCTAGCGCCAGCGTCCCGGCGCCGCGGGCGGCTTCGACGAAGGAGGCGGCCAGGCCATCGCCATGCGAGATCGGAACCAATGATCATATACCAAAGTGAGAAAAAGATCCCTTTCGCTTATCCCGCTGCAGTGCGGGAAACAAGCGTCTCCCCTCCCGCGCCGCCGCGCCGTCCTCGCTTGCCGCCGGCTCACCCAGGAGCCCTCGCGGCGTCGCGTCGATCCCGCTGGTGGGGGAAGAGTGATCTTTCTCCAGGACGTTGCTGCGCTCTATAGGCGCGTAATCACGGCGTGGTACCATCAGCGTCGCGAAGCCCCTGGTCTCAGGAGTGCCGACGCTGGACACGCCAATGAATCACGTATATTTTTTACGATGCGTAACATTTTGTTGATGACAAAGAGAATATATGAGGGGTCTGTGAGCTTTATCGGGGTGTCATGTTGTAATTCGGCTGGCACCCATGCATGATTAGCTGGTTTCCTCCGTGACGACGAACGCGAGGGAGCTTCGCATTTCGCTGGCCCGCGAGCGGTGCGGCGAGCCTCGGCCGTCGCTCCATATCAATGCAATCGTGCCGCCGAACGAGGGGTGAAGCCGCGGAGAGGCCGCAGTGCCGATGCACGCCGACTTGCATCGCTGCCGGTGCAAACTCTACGAAGAACACGTGCTGGCCGGGCTTGCGGTCGCCGGCCATGGCGATAGCGCCAGCGATCTGAACCGCGCCAGGAAGGAGAACTCGCGGAATGGGCGCGAGCCAACGCGCCCGCGCCGCGCGCGGAGCGTGCCCAAGCTTGGGTCCGTTATCGCATGAATCGGGTCATGCCCACAGAGCCGTCTTTTGCGCAAGGGAATTCAAGCGGTGATGGAACAAGCTCAGACCGGCGCCGCTTCGACTATCGCCATTATCGGCGGCGGTCAAGCGGGCGGCGAGACTGCGACGCTTCTCCGTCAAAACCGCTTCGAGGGCCGCATCGTCCTCGTCGGCGAGGAGGACTATCTTCCCTATATGCGCCCGCCTTTGTCGAAGGGGTTTCTCGCGCGTGAAATCGGCAAGGACGCGCTGATCTACAAGTCCTCGGTTGCCTATGAGAAGGCCCGGGTGGAGATGCGGCTCGGTGTCCGGGTCTCCGAGATCGACCGGCGCGCGAAGACGCTCCTGATCAAGGGCGGCGCGCCGCTCCATTACGATAAGCTTGTGATCGCGACCGGGGGCCGCGCCCGCGAATTGGCGGTGCCGGGTGCCGGTCTGCGTAATATTTTTTACCTGCGCACGATTTCCGATGTCGAGACATTGCAGCCACTCATGGAGGCCCCCCGGCGTCTCGTGATCGTCGGCGGCGGCTATGTCGGGCTTGAAGCCGCCGCC
>JBAUNU010000333.1:0-5614 GCA_049579405.1 Methylocella sp. | reverse complement strand
CTACAATGGGGCGATGAGCACATCCCAGTGCACCCGGCTCCGCGACGCGTTTCTTCACGCCCGCTCGCGACCGACCCGGGTCATCGTGCTGTTGGGCGGCGCCGATTTCTGGTCGAACGGCATCGATCTCAACACGATTGAGGCGAGCACCGATCCGGCCGCGGAATCTTGGCGGAACATCAATGCGATCGACGATCTGATTTTTGAGATACTCAACAGCATGCCGCACCTCGTCATCGCCGGGTTGCGCGGCAATGCCGGAGCCGGCGGCGCAATGCTGCCGCTCGCGGCGGACTTCGTCTATGCAAGGGCTGGCGTCGTCCTCAACCCCCATTACAAGAGCATGGGCGGTCTCTACGGATCGGAATATTGGACCTATACGCTGCCGCGGCGGGTGGGGCAGAAGCGGGCGCTGGAACTGACCCTATCGTGCAAGCCGATCGGCACGCGGACGGCGCAGAATAGGATTTCTCGACGACGCCTTCGGCGAGGATACCGCGGCGTTCGAGGCCGAACTGGGGGAGGGGGCGAGGCGGCTTGCCGCAAATCCGGAATTCCGCTTGATGCTCCGGCAGAAGCAGGAGAGGCGTCTCCGCGACGAATCCGTCAAGCCCCTCGCAGCCTATCGCGCCAAGGAGCTGGAACAAATGCGGGTCAATTTCTTCGGGCCAGACCTCGACTATCACAAGGCCCGCCGGCGCTTTGTCTTCAAGGGGAATCCGCCGCCGCAGGGGACCAGAGCGCCGATTCGAACAGTGGTCGAGGCGATAAACAAGCGCTTGGAAGAAGTAGGTCAGGATGGAAGAGAATACGGGAGGATCCACCATGCCGGGTAGATGTCCCGAAAAGTTCTGGAGACGATGGACGATGACTTTGGGCGTGCTTGCGGCCGCCGTCACTTGGGCGCAAGCCGAGGGAAATGTCGTCCGGCCGGAGGCGCCCGGTTCTAATGCCGGTGAAGTCTGGGTTGCCTCGACGGAATTCAAATTTATTCCCGCGACGCTCCGCGTCATTGCCGGGCGTTCGGTTACTTTGGTTCTCGATAATAGTCAGGCTGAGACTGAGCATGGCGTCGACCTGCCGGCGTTTGGTTTTCAAGAGGGGGACAGGTGACTCGCAAGACGTTTATTATCGATAAGCCCGGAGAGTATGAGTTCATGTGCGATCTGCCAGGGCACCAGGAGGCCGGAATGAAAGGCAAGCTGATCGTTAGTAGGCCCTGAAGGCATTTAGTGTGGCAGCTCCTGCCTCCGGTCGGCGCTGGTTTCGCATGCTACCGTTCGCGGACTCGGGAAATCGCTCAAACCCGTCGCACAATTCGTTTCGGAGCAAGTATCTTGCCGACCTATTCGGACGTGCTCCGTTGTTCCGAGGATAGCGCGAGATTCACAATTGGCTGCGAGGCACATGGCGCGGCATTAGCCGGCGGCAATTCCCTAAGCCTGGAAAGAGATTGAGCAAAGAACCTCGCCATTTCACTTGCCGATTTGCACCGGAGTGTGCACCAGAAAAATTCCATTGTTATCAGCTCTGTGGTTGTGGTGTGTGAGCACGCATACGCTTCTGGCGTTGTCGCGTAATCGGTCCGCTGGGATATTTTGGCGGGGACGTGGCAACGGCTGCTCACCGTAGTGAGAGCTCGTCCATCGAAATCATTTGCGACGGTTGTCTAGCGCTGATGCTGAAGCGCGACTGAGCGAGCGCCACCGCCCTCATTGCTCGGTCCACCGGTTGGCCAAATCCACCTCACGCAGATCGAGCTCCCGCTCGATTCGGCGACGCCCCTCGTCCTTCAACACGCCGCTGCGAAACAGCTCATTAATGCGCTCCCGTTCGGTGGTGATCAGCAAAAGCTCGATCTCGTCATGCCGTTCGGTCAGGTTTCCATGGCCGTCATTTCCGCCGCTCCCGTGCTCGATGTGGTTGAGCCGGTCGCGGTGTCGCGCGCGGAGCGGCTGGACGATGTTCTCGGAGAGATTGCGCTCCGACGTAATCTGATCGAGCCGCTCGATCGCTGCCTCGATCCCCTGCCGCCGAGCCTTGTGCTCCTCGGCGTTGTCGGAGCGGCGCTCGAGACGCCCGGCATCGGCGAGGCCAAGCGCCCGGATCACCGCGGGCAGCAGCAATCCTTGGCCCACCAACGTCACCAGGATGACGGAAAAGGTGAGGAACAGAATGAGAGCGCGATTGGGAAAGGGCAGCCCGTTCGTCGTTGCAAATGGGATCGCGAGGGCCGCCGCGAGCGAAACGATGCCGCGCACCCCGGTGAAGGCCAGCACGAACGGCCACTGCCAAGGCGGTGACGGATCCCTGCGCTTGAGTGGGGGAAAGAGCCAGCGCGGAAGATAGGCTGCGGGATACACCCAGACGAAGCGGGTCGTGATCACCACGGCGCTGACGACAGCGGCAGAGATGGCCAGGTCCGATATCGAATGATCGCCGATGCGCGCGATCAACGTGCGCGCCTGCAGCCCGGTGATGAGAAACACCATGCCTTCGATGAGATAAATGAGGAAATCCCAGAAGAAGATGCCCTGGAGGCGCGTTGCGGCGCTGATCAGCCGAAGGCCGTTCCAACTGATGTAGAGTCCGGCGGTCACGGTGGCGAGCACGCCCGAGCCGCCCAAATGTACGGGCGGCCAATAGGCCAGGAATGGCGTCAAAATCGAGAGCGTGATCTCGATGCGCGGATCGCGGACCCAGCGCCGCAGGCGCAATATCAGCCAACCGACGCCGATCCCCCAGACGATTTCGCCGGCGACGATGGCAACGAACATTCCCGCGGCCTGGCCGAGCGAAAATACGCCAGCGCTTACTGCTGCCACCGCGAAACGATAGAGAATGAGCGCGGTCGCATCATTTGCAAGTCCTTCGCCTTCAAGGATGACGAGGATGCGCCTGGGAAGCTGCATTCTGCGGGCAATCGAGAGCGGTGCCACCGCATCTGGCGGCGAAACGATGGCGCCCAACACGAAACCCACCGGCCAGGCCAGACCCAGCACCCAATGGCTTGCCGCAGCGACGGCGATCGTCGTAAACACGACGCAACCGACCGCCAGCAGCGATATGGGCCGCAGATTAAAGCGGAACTCCCGCCAGTTCATTGCCACCGCGGACGCATAGATGACGGGTGGCAACACCAAAAGCAGCACCAGCTCCGGAGCAAGCTCCAGCGCCGGCAGGCCGGGGACGAGCGCCAGGGCAACCCCAGTCAGCACCAAAAGAATGGCCGGCGGAATTTTGAGTCGTGCCGCGAGGACCGCAACCGCCGCAGCCACGGCCAGCAGCAATACCAGAATCTGGATCGTCGAAATCATGCGCCTACCAATCCGCGAGGCCTGTCACATTATCCGGCGCCTACGCTTCAAGGAGAATCACCATAGGCCGCGCGACTCCCTTGCCGGACAGGCCCATCAGGGTATCTCCAAACTCTCGGCCAAGGCGACCCCTCGCCGTCTCATATGTGTTGAGCCCGGACAAGGGGTTGCTTTTCCTTCGTCCGGGGGATAGACTATCGCAAGTTACAAGCTGTAGCTTTTGTATGGATTTGAAGCAGCAATAAATTGAGGTAGAAATGAATGCGTATTTGCCGGGCAAGGACTTTCAGCGGAATGCAGGCCAGGTGCCATCGGAGGCCAAGGCCTTAGACCTTCGAGAGTTAGGACGGATATGTGTCCGGCGGCTGCCGATAGTGTGCGGCGTTCCTTTTTTCGCCGTGCTAGTCGCGATGGCGATCTTTATCTCATTGACACCCCGCTACACCGGCACGGTGGCGATCCTGATCGACCCCAAAACTCCTGGTGCACTCGGTCCGGGAACGGACTACGGTGCGGCGATGATGATTGATTCCACCAAGATCGCCAGCGTTGGAGCAATCATTCAGTCGAGTGCGGTGCTAGAGCGCGTGGTCAAATCCGAGAAGCTCTACGATGATCCGGAATTCGGATTAGTCCGGCGGAGTTCCCTGGCGCGGCTGCTGTCCAAGTTCCAGGGATTTAGTGACGCTGATCCCTCCGCTGATCGAAAGGACTCCATTGCCATTGCGACAGCGCGCCTTCAGAAGGCCACTTCAGTTTCGCGCGAGGACTTCACATATGTCATTAAGGTTGAAGTTAACTCCAGCGATCCAGTCAAAGCGGCACGTTTGGCGCAGGCTGTCAGCGAGGCCTACTTGAATGATCAGCTGCAGGCCAAGTACGAAGCGGCGCGGCACGCCTCATCGTGGCTTGCCGGCCGCCTCGCGGAGTTGCGCAACGAAACGATCGCCAGCGACGAGGCCGTTGCCTCGATTCGGCGGGCGTATGGATTGACCGCAACCGGTGAGAACGGAACATCGACCATAGCGAGCCGGCAGATCACCGATCTCAGTGCGGCGATTGGCGCTGCGGAGGTCGACCTTTCGCTTAAACAGGTGAAAGTCGAGCAGGCTCGCCGCGTCCGGCAATCTGGCGGCAATATTGAAGGTCTTGCAGCGGTCATGGCATCGAGCGTGATCACGGGTCTGCGCGCCCAGCGGTCCGATATTATCCGGAGATTGGCCGAAATGCAGCCTTTGCCGTCACAGCACGACGCTGGCCGCCGTCCCGAAGCTATCCGCGCGGAAGAGGGGCTCCGTGCCATTGAAGGCCAGATTTCTGCCGAAGAAGATCGCATAATTGCTAATCTTGAAAATGAATATGCGGCCTCCAGCAACAATGTCAGTGCCTTAAAGGAGCAACTGAAAAAGCTAACGGGGGCGGGCGGTGCGGCGAACCCCGATGGACAGGCAAAACTTTTAGAAGCTGAGCGTGTTGCGAATGCCAACCGGCAGGTCTACGATTCTTTTCTCAATAAGTTCAAGGAATTAGAGCAGAGCCAGACCCTGCAGGAAGCCGAGGCGCGGATCATTGAAAACGCGCGCGTGCCAACGCAAGCGAGTTTTCCTCGTCTGCCGCTCTTCCTAATGGTGTCTCTCGGTTTTGGATCGTTGCTCGGCCTAGGCGGCGCTTTCGCTGCCGAGTATTTGATCTCCGACCGGATCCAATCGACGTTTGTCACTCCCCTGCAGCTTGAGCAGACTTTGCATCTGCCGGCGTTGGCGAGCGTTCCCCTCCTCAACGGTGGCGATTTCGAGCAAAAAGGGCGCCATCTCGACATTCTCCAGTATGTGGCTGCGAACCAGTTTTCTCATTTTGCCGAAGCCCTGCGCTGCATCCGGACGGGATTGCGGCGGACAGATGGCGATAAGTCAGCGAAAGTGATTCAAATCACCTCGGCTGTCCCCGCCGAGGGCAAGTCGACCCTGGCGGCCGCGCTCGCTCTGTCGTCGGCGCTCTCAGGCGCGCGCGTGGCTCTCATCGACTGCGACTTTCGCCGCCCAATGACGTCGAAATTATTTCATCTAGAAAAAACCGGAGGTCTCAGTGACTTGCTTTCTGGACATGCCGGATGGCGTGAGATCGCAAACGACTATTCGTCACTGACAATTGTGCCGGCAGGAAACGGTGCCCAAGGCTCGCTCGATCTAATTGGCTCGCCGCGAATGATCGAAGTCCTGAATTTTGCTTCGGAACATTACGATCTGGTTTTTCTCGACAGCCCTCCTATTCTGCCCGTCTCGGACGCTGCCGTAATT
>JBAUNU010000332.1:0-5665 GCA_049579405.1 Methylocella sp. | reverse complement strand
AGGTCGGGACGCTCGATCGCCTTAACGAAGGGGGGCCAATTCTTGTCTTCCTCGACGAAGCTAAGAAGCACCCAACGATTGTCGGACGTTCGGTAGCTGCATCCGACGAGGGGGCTTGGCGGGCTGTTTCGGTCGATTTCGCCGCTGAACTTCGCGCCGAACAGGCCCGCCTGCAACCACGCTGCCGTCGCCCACGCGCCATTGGCAATCAGCGAGGTGGAGACATTGCAGCCGTTGCCGGTGCGCTCGCGCCGGTAAAGCCCGGTGACGATCGCGGCATAGAGCGATATCGCCGACGCATGATCGCCGATGCCCGGCACCGGAATGGCAGGGGGGCTGGAAGCGTCTCGCGTAAACTGCATCAATCCGGAACGCGCCCAATAGGCGGTGATGTCGAACCCGGGCTTGTCCGCTTCTGGGCCCAGCTCGCCGTATCCGGTAAGGTCGGCATAGATCAGACGCGAATTGAGCGGCGACACATCCGTGTATTCCAACTTCAGCCGTTTGCGCACCCGCGGCGGGAAATTGGTCACCAGGACGTCGGCCCATTTGACGAGCCGAGCCAAAACGTCGCCCGCCGCAGGGTTCTTCAAATCGACTACGAGGCTTCGCTTGTTCCGATTGGTGAGCTGCCAACTGTAGTTTTCGTTCAGCGGCGGGTTCGGCGGTGCCCGGTAAAAGTATCGATAGGGATCGCCGATGCCGGGCGGTTCGACCTTGACCACGTCTGTGCCGAAATCCGACAGCACGGTCGTTGCCGACGGCCCCGCGATGAAGCTCGCAAAATCGAGGACCTTCAGCCCAGAGAAAATATGATTATTGGCGGTCATCGTCTTATTTCTCCTAGGTGCTGCGGTGGCCGCTCCGGTAAACGCGGCGCGTCAGGCACTTGCCGACGGCGGTTAGAGGAAGAACCCGGCCATCAGCGGCCCTCGAATTTCGGTGGACGTTTCTCGAGAAAGGCTGCCGTTCCCTCTCTCTTGTCTTCGGTGGCGGCGCAGAGCGCAAACAGCTTGCCTTCGAGCGCAAGTCCCTCCGGCAACGAACCTTCAAGACCGAGATTGATCGCCTCGATTGCGTAGCCGACGGCAAGAGGCGCGTTGGCACCGATTTCCGCGAGGATCCCCTCGGCCCGCCCGATGAGGTTGGCCGCTTCCACGATTTCGTTCACCAGGCCGATGCGATGGGCCTCTTCGGCCGAAATCATCGCGCCGGTCAGGATAAGCTGAAGGGCTCTGCCCTTGCCGACCAGGCGGGCCAAACGCTGCGTGCCACCGAAGCCGGGAATGAGGCCAAGCTTGACCTCCGGCTGGCCGAACTTCGCGTTTGCGCTTGCCAGCCGGATCGTGCAGGCAAGCGCCGTTTCGCATCCGCCGCCGAGCGCCAAGCCGTTGACGGCGGCGATGACGGGCTTGCCGAGATGCTCGATGAGATTGAGAAGCGCTTGGCCCGCCCGCGTCTGGCGCTCGGCATCGATCGGCGTCGCCTGCGCAAGCTCCCCGATGTCGGCTCCGGCAATGAATGCCCGATCACCCGCGCCGGTGATGATGATCCCGCGCACTTGGCTGTCATCGCGCGCGTCCTCAAACGCCGCGTGCAGCTCACTGATCGCCTTCCGGTTCAGCGCATTCATCACCTTGGGGCGGTTCAGCGTCACGTAAGCTGTCGTCTTCCTCTTCTCGTAGAGGATCGTCTCGAACAGCTCCGGCGGAGCAGACTGCTGCATGGACATCGCTCCCGGGTTCGGTGCGGCAACGGCCACAGCCCTCCCGAAACCGCTCCGGAAAGACTTGCAGCGAACAGCTGCTCCGGATTTGTGCGAGTGCCCGGTGCACCAGGTATCGAGAGTTTGACGTCCAGCCGGCCGTCAGAGCTGTGAGACGTGCCGTTTTCACGGCCGCCCGCGGTGTGGGTCTGGCCGTGTACACCAGTTTTTCGCCCTTCGCGGGCGCGGGTGCCTTTTGACTCATAGTCCGTTCCTTTTCACCGAGAGCGGGTCAGGCGTCGGGTCGTTGGCAGGCGTTGTTCGTCGCGCTGGCCATCTGGGGAGCGACCGCTCCCTACATCCTAAACACGATCATCTTCTGCTCGGTCATTTCCTGCATCGTCCAGGGACTGCCGCCGATGCCGTAACCAGACTCGCGGCGGCCGGCGAAAGGCATCCAGTCGGTGCGGAAAGCCGTGTGGTCGTTGACCATCACGGCCGAGGCGGCGAGACGCTCGGCCGCATCGAACGCGGTCCGGAGATCTTCGGTGAAGATGCTGGCCTGAAACGCCGCGGGCAGCGAATTCGCCGCGGCGACCGCATCGTAGAGCCGCGTGAAGGGATAGACGCAGGTTATTGGGCCGAAAACTTCGAGGGTCGAGACTTCGGCGTCGCGAGGCGGGTTGACGATGCCGCGGCGTGCTGTTGATGCGTCCGCCGCCGATGAGCTTCGCGCCTGCCGCAACGGCCTCCTCGGTCCAAGCTGCAACCCGGTCGGCCTCGCGCGGAAGGATGAGCGGGCCGACCTCGGTTTCGGGCAGGAGGGGATCGCCGACCCTCAAGGCCTTCACGCGCGCGGCGAAGCGGTCGAGAAAGGCGCGCTCGAGATCCGCATGGACATAGATCCGCTGAACCGACGCGCAGACCTGTCCGGCACGATAGTAGCCACCCTTCGTCAGGGGCTCGATGAGCCGGTCGAGGTCGGCACTGCGGTCGATGATCGCAGGCGCGGCGCCGCCGTGCTCCAAGGCACAGCCCGTCCCCGGCGGCAGCTTGGACCGGAGATGCCAGCCAACGCGGCCCGAGCCGATGACGCTCAAAAAGGCGATCCGGGGATCGGTCGCGAGCGCCTCGGCGAGCTCGTTGGTTTCGGTAAGAAAAACCTGACACCACTCGGGCGCAGCCCGGCTTCATGGAGAAGTCCGACCAACTCCAAGCAGGACAGCGGCGTCGGATTCGCCGGCTTCACGATCACCGGGCAGCCTGCGGCGACCGCCGGCACAACCTGATGGACGATCAGATTCAAGGGGTGATTGAAAGCCGAAATGACGGCGACGACACCGATCGGTTCAACGATCGTGAAGGCCCGCCGATCAATGCTCGCCGGCGTCAGCCCCATCGGAATTTTCCCGGCCGGCCACGACGCCCAGCTCCTCGGCGGCATTGCGCACGCCGTCGATGGCGCGGTCGGTTTCGACCAGCGCGTCGCTGAGCGGCTTGCCGCCCTGGCGCGCGATCTGACGTCCAAGATGCTCGCGCTTGCTCTCCATCAGTACTGCGAGCTTTCGGAGGATCTCGATACGCTGATGCGGTTTCAGCCACGCAGGCCTATCTGCGAAGAGCGGGCGGGCGGTTTCGATCTTGCGATCGAGCGCCGCGGCGTCGTCGCTATCAAGCTTCGCGATCGGCGCCCGATCGAACGCCTGGACCACCTCGATCATGATTGCACTCAAGGTCATGCCGAGAAGGCGGATGCCTTTTGTGACCGGGAACAGTGGCTCGAGCAGCGCGTAGCTACACTGCTCGATTTCGGCTCGCGTCGAAAAGAGCGCCTGACCGGTCCGGCTTCGCGTGATCTGCCGGAAATCGGCATATTTCACTTTAAGTGTCACCGTGCGCCCGCGAATCTCTGCTCCCTCGCAAGTGCGCCAGACCTTTTCGATGATCGGCTGGAGCACCTCGCATGCGGCCTCGAATGTGAAGATATCGGCGGAAAAGGTGTTTTCCGCATGATGTCCGGCATCGAGCGGCGCAATTCAAATAATCTGCACTCCATTGACCAAGTAATTGGACGACGGTGCGTGTGCGTGAGCTTCGGGAGCGATTAGCCATTTAGGCATTCAATCCGCCCTCAGATCGGATCGCCGACGGTGAGCCGGCTCGGGATCTGCGTCCGCTCAGTATAAGTAATCGTCAGCGAAGTCGTGATGAAGGCGACCCAGCCTCCGTGCCTTCGCAAGATCTAGTCGCGACTCTCGAAAGCGAGACCCTCAAGACATGCTGAGAACCATTATCGGACTCTGCCCCAAAATTGCTGGGCTCATCAAGATAATTGGACATTCTACCAGGACCCTGACCGGAAGGACGTACTAGGTCATACGATCCGTCGATTGCCTGTCTTTCCACGCCAGAGCGCTAAGACCCTCTCAGGCTTGTTGCATAGCCTGAGATTCTGCCTCTTCTAATGCTCCCGTTCATGGGCCGCGTCTGGCACCGGTGAAGCGCGGGGGCAGCCATGGGGCAAATTCTCTCCGGTTAGAAGCGGTTTCGCGCGGCGCGCGCATGCTGCGCACAGCGTTGAGGCCGGCGATCGCGGCCTGGCTTGAAGATCCCAGCGTCGTCGAGGTCATGCTCAATCCGGATGGCCGCATCTGGATCGACCAGCTGACCGATGGCCTTGCGGATAACAGGCCAATGGCTGGCACCAGCCGACGGCGAACGGATCATTCGCCTCGTCGCGCATCATGTCCATGGCCCCTGCCCCAAGCGGGCGGAAAAATTGTACGGAAAGGACTGGACTTCTTCTGGGAAAAGAGCGTCACTGGCCCCACTGCGGGAGCGCCAAAAGCTCTCCCGGGATCCCGCCCTGCCGGCTCCATCGCTTGTGCGGGGCTTCCGTGGTAGCGGCGCAAAACGCCGCTTCAACCCAACAAGGGATCCCAACCATGTCTCTCAAGAAGCTGCCATTAAACAAGACTTGCCGGAGGGACTCAAAGCAGGCTCAGGTGCTTGCGATGCTCCACAGAAAACAGGGCGCGACCATTTCAACCATAATGGAGGCGACGGGCTGGCAGCTCCACTCAGTCCGCGGCTTTTTGACAGCGGTTGTGCGCAAAAAGCTCGGCCTGACGCTTGTCTCCGAGAAAACTGGCGAAGAGCGCGTCTACCGCGTCGTCGCGAGTGATATCCCGCCGAAGCGCAAAAGCCGGGGGCGCAAGGCCGCGTGACGGCCATGCCTCGCCCCTTGTTTGAGCGCGAGGCAGTCGAAGCCGAGATCGACCGCGTGCGGTCGCTCGGGGTCGATTTGCTTCGGACCCTATGGCGTACGACCTTCCGGTCGTCCCCGCCGCCGGCCTTCAGCAAGGACATCCTGGCGCAGTTCCTCTGCTGGCACATTCAGGAGCAGGTCTTCGGCGGGCGGGATCCCAACACCGCAAAGCAACTCGGTGAACTCGCGCGAGGCGGCCGGTCGCGAGCCGATCGCCCTCGGCGCCTCAAACCCGGCACCGTGCTCCTGCGCGAATACCAGGGCGAGCGGCACACCGTCACCATCGTTGCAAAGGGCTATGTCTGGCGCGAGGCGACTTATGCCAGCCTCTCCATCATCGCGCGAGCGATCACCGGCACGGCCTGGAACGGCCCGCGCTTTTTTGGTCTCCGGAGCGACAAGGGGACCACAGTTCGCCGGATGCAGCCGACGCGTCGCCGGGAGAGCCCAACAGGCGACATCTAGCCCGGCAGGCCGAACTGTCAACGCCGGAGTAAAACCAGGCCATTGGGGCGGAGCAAAAGCAGGCCAGTTTGCCGTGGGCGTAGATCGCGATGTGCCGCGTTCGGCCCGGCGGAGATGGCCAGGATTTCGTAGCCGGGCGGACGCCGCGTTCAGGAGGCGCGGGTGATTTCGCCGGTTTCGGGATCGACGGCTGCGGCGACCTCATCGGCGGGTCGAGGGTCGCGCCG
>JBAUNU010000331.1:0-3146 GCA_049579405.1 Methylocella sp. | reverse complement strand
AGCGGCGGTAGGCGGAGATTCCATGAAAAATGGTCTTTGATGGATCTCTCGTAAGGCCACAAGCTCGCCTAAATCGAAGGCGAGGACCGGTGGCACGTCAACAAAGCTGCGCACCGAAAAGAGGGATCAGCCGCCTTATGGCGAAGCAGATCAATGCAAGCTTACCATTTCGAGTTCTTGGCTCATCGCGTTGGCCACTGCGGCATCGCGCGAATCGGTGACGATGATCGGCGTGCCATCGGCGGCAAGCAGGGCAAAGAGCTGGAGGCCGGGCTGGATCGCGGGCGCCGCCGGGAAAAGCCGGCTCACATCCTCCGACCGGATAGCTTTCAGGTAGGCAACACGGCCACCGCCGAGGCTTGCCAGCTGCTCATTGGTAAGCAAGGGCCGAAACAAGGGATTGTCCGTGTTCAACATCAAAGCATCTCCTCGTATGGCGTCTCCCGGAGACCCGCCGCACCGCCAACTGCCCCCGCGCGCCGCTCCCTCTTTCGTAAGCCCGTTGGCGCTTAATGCGAGCTGGGAGCCAGGCAATCAAGGAACAATCACATGTCACGACGCCACGTGGCCTTCGAAACCCGATGGGAATCACGCGGCTATTCGCCAATTGCCTGGATATGGAGATAGCGCTTTTTCTTTCAAGGGCCCTGGGCTCTTGCGGCGATGGATGCCGCCGCTCGCGGAAAGCGCAGCTTCCAGCGATCCAATCTAGCTGGCTCCGCCGCGCCGGCAGGGTTCTCTGTACTATTAAGGCCGCATGTCTTCAAACACGGCATATTTGTACGTGTCCTTTTGGAAGAATGAGCGGACGTTTCTTCAATGCCGCCGCCAACCGCCACGCCAAGGCTGTTTTGCGTGGATCTGTCCCTGTAATGGTAAAGGTAAAGGTAAAGGTAAAGGTAAAGCCTTCCAACTTTGTTCACGGCGTTCCAGACGGCTGAAAATTTGATCGGATTGACCGACGAAGCAGCTTCGCGACCAGCAAATCCTGTGGCACACTCATAAAACTATGTGGATCTTGAGAGGAGTTCTGCATGTCGCGGGAAACCCATTTGGCCGCGCTCGGACAGCGTCACGATGCGCTCGACAAGGAAATTGCGAAGGAATTGGTGTATCCTGCCAAGGACGACTTGAAATTGGCCGAAATGAAACGGCGAAAGCTGCAACTCAAGGATGAAATCGCCAAATTGCAGTGCGACCGCCCTTTCCCTAACGTGCATTGAATTTCGCGGTCGTCTGGACGCGGGCGCTGGATCCGGCTTGCGGTCGGACCCGCCGTCCGCTCGCCCCTCGGGGTGCTAATTTTCGCGCCTCTCCGGGCTACCGCGGGCGCCAAACAACCGCACTCTCCCTGCGGCGTAATCTCGGTGGGGTGTCGCGCATGGTGATTGGCGTGCGGCGCCGGCATCGGCTAGGATCGCGCTGTTTGGAAGCACCCGTAGCTCAGCTGGATAGAGCGCTGCCCTCCGAAGGCAGAGGCCAGGGGTTCGAATCCCTTCGGGTGCGCCAAGCTAATTTATTGATTCTATTAATGAATTGTGGACTTCTGCTTTGTGACGTTCCAGCGAAAATTTGTTGGGGCAACACCAGGGTAACACCCATCCGGATTTCGAAATGTTTTTTTGCGACAAGTCACCCGGGGAAATCAGCCGGGGAGGTTATTCGAAAACGATGGGCAATCGATGTTCCGCATCGCCACGCGCCGTTCCAAGGCTCGTGTATCGGGCCCTTCGCTCTTTGGCTTCCCTAGACATTCGCGGATAAGCTCGGCTTGGCGGGGCGTCGCGATCTGTCCATAGCTCGCGAACGTTGTTAGCACATTCTCATGGCCCAGATTTTGGGATCATGCTTTGAAGGCCTCCGGCGTCTCGCAAACCCGCTGGCCAAATTGGGCAAGCATCTTCCGGAAGCTATGCGGGTTAAAATAGGCAGTCCCGTCCCCGTGAAGGCGTCCTTGAAAATGGCGCGGATTGGCGCGGGCGGGCCATGTCTCGCCGCTGATTGTCACCTGCGGGGCGCGGGTGACTTTCTCGCAGGGGTATTCCACCACAACGCATCCGATCGAGATTGCTGTGCCCGCCCAGGCGCGGCGGGCTTGCGCTGCTTGTCACTCGCGGGTCAGCGGGTGCAAATCGCGCACCATGGCTTTCATCCGCTCGTCAAGCACATGGGTATAGATTTGCGTCGTTGAAATATCGGCGTGGCCGAGCAATTCCTGCACGACGCGCAGATCCGCGCCGTTCTGCAAAAGATGGCTGGCGAAGGCATGGCGGAGGATATGCGGACTTATCCGCGCGGCGCCAATTCCCGCGGCGGCGGCGGCGGCCTTGAGATCGCGGGCAAAAGCCTGGCGCGTGAGATGCCCGCTCGCGCTATCGGCCGGAAACAGCCAATGGCCAGCCGCCGCCCCGGTATGAGTTTTCGCTTGAAATGCGCGGTAGGCGGCAATCGTCCGCCGCGCCTCGCCAGGTAGCGGCACCAGCCGTTCCCGCCCGCCCTTGCCGCGAATGTGGATGAATGGCTCCTTCGTTTGCGCCGCGATCGCCGGCAAGGTCACGAGTTCGGAAACCCGCAGGCCCGTCGCATAAAGAAGCTCGAGCAGGCAGGCCGTGCGCAACGCGCGCAACCGTTCGAGCGCGGGGCGGGCGTCGTCGTCGAGCCCCTCCTTGGAGACCGCCAGAAGATGGTCCACCTCGGCGGTGGACAGCGTTTTTGGCAGCCTGCGGCCGCGTCTCGGCGCCTCGACAATCAGCGCCGGATCATCGCTGCGGCGCCCGTCGGCGACGAGAAACCGGTGGAACTGGCGGATCGAGGAAAGTTTTCGTGCGCTCGATGCGGGTTTGAGACCGCGCTTTGCAAGCAAGGAGAGATAAGCGCGAATGTCGCTGGTCGCGGCGTTTTGCGGCGCCTTTCCCGAGCGGGCGAGTTCCGCGGCATAATCGGCGAGATCGCGGGCATAGGCATCGAGCGTGTTTTTCGAAGCGCCGCGTTCGGCCGCGATCATCTCGAGAAAGGCTTCGATCAAGCGAGGGATGTTTCGCGTCATGAGCCGGCGCCTCCACTACTTATTTAGCCGCGCCGGGGGAATCGTTTGGCTCATCTCGCGCGGCTGCGGCTCGACGAACGTCACCAACGCAATCATGCAG
>JBAUNU010000330.1:0-3223 GCA_049579405.1 Methylocella sp. | reverse complement strand
GAGTACGGCGTCGCAACCTGCATTTCATAGCACGAGTTCGACAAGTATTTCGCCGGCCTCAAAGTAGCCTCCAGAAGCCCGGTTCTGTTGTGGTTCACTACTACAACCCTACCAATAATATCAATCTGTTTAAGATATCTAATTGGAAATCTGGGGGTGGCGCGCTCATCGTACATATGGTAAGCAGATAAAGGAAATTCGGGAAACACGACTCCTACCTCTAACGCGCAAGTCGGATATCAGCGCTGCTGCCGAACTTAACGCCTGAACTTGATCAACTCGTGAATGCGCTGTTCTTCGTGGCGCTGCTGCTTTATCTTATACCGGCGGCCTTCGGATTGGGCAGTTCTCCGGCGCATCGGCAGCGGTTCCAGCGCGCCGCCATTGTCACGCTAGGAGCAGCTATAGTAATTGCGGTAGTGGCGACCGTGATCTGGTTCACTCGTTGACAGCTGAGGCAACGGCCTCGCCCGCGAAATGCACAATCCCGTCATGTGAGGCCCGAGCGCGAGGCCAGAAAGACCATGCCGACCCAACGACCCGCTCTTTCGCCTCGATCTTCAAGGAGTTCCGCCGACCCACCGCTTCATTGAGAAACCGCACGAGCTCTTGAGCCGCAACGGCTCGCCAATATTGGCGGCGCACATCGGCCCTCAGTCTGAGGGCCGCATCGATTGCTCGAAGTTAGGGTGCCTGGAACTGCGTCTCAGGGATGCCCCGCCGAGCAGGAAGCGTCATGAGCGCAAATGTTTTCGTGATCTTGCGCAATCATGGTCCCCAGTTGCGGGATATAACCGTACTTCACGTCAGAACTGGAAGATTCGTCAGGGCCAATTGCGCTTCATCCTGCGTCTCAAGTTTCCATTCGTCCCTGGCGGCGACATTGCTGGCGAAGTCGTCTCGACCGCGCCTGAAGCCACTGAGTTCAAGACTGGCGATCCCGTAGTCGGTTTTGTGGAATTGAAGCGAGGGGGAGGCTATGCCGAATTGGCCGTCGCAAAGAAAACCGCCGTTGCTTTGAAGTCGCCATCACTGAGCTTTATCGAGGCCGCGTCCCTGCCGATCGCAGGCTGCACCGCCGTGCAAGCGCTGCGAGATTTGGGCAAATTGTCGAAAGGCACCACCGCTCTCATCCTCGGAGGTGCAGGTGGTGGTCACTTCGCCGTTCAGATCGACAAGGCGCTTGGAGCAAAGACAAGCGCCACCTGTGGACCCGCAAACATTGCATTTGTCCGACCACGTCATTGACTATAGCGGCAAGGACTTCATGGCCGGCTTGGATCGCTTTGACGTGATCTTTGACGCCGTGGGCAAGAGTTCCTTCGTCAATTGGCGGCCGCTCCTCGTACCCAACCGAACCTATGTGACGAGGCTGCCTACGCCGAGCCTCTTTTTCTGGGGTGGCTTACAATCGATTGCCGGAATTTTCAGGAACGCGATACGCGCAAAGGGAATACTGGTCCGGCCGAATGGAAAGGACCTCGCTTACCTCTGCCAGCTGGCTGACGAAGGAAAGCTCAGGCCCACAGTGAGCCTGACACTTTCTCTCGATCGCGCGGCAGAGGCGCATGAAGCAAGCGAGGGGGGTCATACGCGAGGCAAGATTGTCCTGGAAGTCTGATGTCCCGTTGATCGTCCCCTTTCCACCACGGTGCGTAGTGGTGTCGTACAATCGGCCATTTTCCGTTCTCGCTGGGCTTGAGCGGGCGGAGTTGGAGGAGATCCGCTTGAATCTCGATCAGAAGATTTTCCGAATAGTGGAAGCTTGACGGACATTTGAGGCCTGCTGGGAGCGGAGGCACCGACCATGAAGGTATTCAGAGACGATGACCGGCTCTATCTCGATGATCTCCAGATCGGGCAGCGCTTTACGAGCGGGACCCACGTCGTCGATGAGGAGCAGATCAAAGCCTTTGCCCGTCAGTTCGATCCTCAGCCCTTCCACCTTGACAACGAAGCGGCCAAGAACACCTTGCTTTCAGGCTTGGCGGCAAGCGGTTGGCACACGGCTGCAATCACCATGCGCCTCCTGGTCGAAAGCGGCTTGCCGCTCGCCGGCGGTATCGTCGGGGCTGGCGGTGAACTTGAATGGTCAAATCCAACCCGGCCGGGTGACAGTCTCCAGGTTGAAAGCGAAGTCTTGGACGTTAGAGCCTCGCGATCCAGGCCAGATCGAGGGGTCGCCACTGTGCGAAGCCTGACGCGCAATCAGCGAAACGAGGTGGTCCAGCGCCTGACGGCCAAGCTGATCGTCCCGCGTCGCGCCTGAATCAGGAGAACTGCATGTGGCGGAGGTCCACGACACAGGCACCGCCCCGATCGTGATGAACACATCAAGCAACGTGACTAATGACGGTACTTTGCGACGAAGCCGCGAAGACGGAAAATGCAATGAGCTAAATGCCTGCGCAGGAACCGATACTCGGCGATAAACGGACTTGTGATGCGCTCGACTTGATTATTGTTCCGCGCATGCGCGATCTGGGCGGCGGTTTTTCCGTGCGCCGCGCGCTGCCGCACGCCAAACGCCAGATGGTCGGTCCGTTCATCTTCTTCGATCAGATGGGACCGGTGCAGCTCATCGCCGGCCAAGGCATGGACGTTCGCCCGCGTCCCAACATCGGGCTTGCGACCGTCACCTATCTTTTCGACGGCCGAGTCATGCATCGCGACAGCCAAGGCAATGCGCTCGAGATTACCCCCGGGGCGATGAATCTCATGACCGCCGGGCGCGGCATTGCGCACTCCGAGCGCAGCCCGCTGAGCGCTCGCCAGGGCAGCGAGGGCCTCTTCGGAATTCAAAGCTGGATCGCGCTTCCACAGGAACAAGAGGAAACCGAACCGTCTTTTCAGCATTTCGATGACGCAAGTCTCCCGACCATCGAGGACGACGGTGTACGGGCCCGGGTGATTGCTGGTTCCACTTTCGGCACCAAGTCGCCAGTGGGAACACTCTCGGAATGGCTCTACGCGGGAGTGTCGCTTGTTGCGGGCGCGAGCGTGCCGCTTGGTCCCGACCAGGAGGAGCGGGCGATGTATGTGGTCGAGGGCGAGCTCGATATCGCGGGCGAGACTTTCGAGGGACCGCGGCTTTTGATCTTTCATCCGGGCGACCGAATCAAGGTGCGAGCAACGCACGCCGCGCGAATGATGTTTCTCGGCGGCGCCGCATTTGTCAACGCCGGAGTAAAACCAGGCCATTGGGGCGGAGCAAAAGCAGGCC
>JBAUNU010000329.1:0-10534 GCA_049579405.1 Methylocella sp. | reverse complement strand
GGATACCATATTGGCGCCCGCGGGCGAATAATCCTTTGCGCGGGTTAAGCGCGCCCCATCACTTGGGCACGCTCTCGCCGCCTGCGTCGTTTGCGTCCTCGTCGTTCACCTTCAGAAGGTCTTCCCTCGAAACTTTCCTGTCGATTAGCTTGACCTGAGAAATTATATGATCGACGACTTTTTCCTCGAAAAGCGGGGCCCTGATCCCCGCTAAGGCGCTGGGATTTTTGCGATAATAGTCCCACACCGTCTTTTCCTGGCCAGGGAATGCGCGCGCCTGTTGAGCCAGAGCCTGATTGACCTCTTCGTCCAAGACCTTGATGTCCCCCCTTGCCCCGATTTCAGCCAAGAGGAGGCCGAGCCGCACCCTCCGTTCCGCGATCTTGAGATAGTCCGCGCGCGCTGCCTCCTCGGTTGTATTGTCGTCCTGGTAGCTGCGTTTCGTCCGGTTTCGCTCGGCCTCGACCTTGCGCCACACCGCTTCGAATTCCTGTCTCACCAGCCCTTCCGGCACGTCGAAAGCGTATTTCTTATCGAGCGCATCGAGGAGATCGCGCTTCCATTTTCCCCGCGAGGCCGCGAGATGATCGCGCTCGATATTGGCGCGGATTTTGTCCTTGAGCTTGGCTAGATCCTCGAAGCCAAAGCCTTTCGCGAATCCATCGCCAACCTCGACCTCGGCCGGGGCCGCCGTGCCCTTGAGCGTCACATCGAAGGTGGCCGCGTTGCCGGCGAGCGTGGCGGCGCTGTAATCATCCGGGAACGTCACCGGAATCGTCCGGCTTTCACCGGTCTTCATCCCTTCGATTTGCGCCTCGAAGCCCGGCAAGAAACTGCCGGAGCCGAGGACGACGTCAACATTCTCCCCAGAACCGCCTTCAAAGCGCTCGCCGTCGATTTTTCCGGTGAAATCCAACGTGACCTTGTCGCCGTTTTCGGCGACAGCCTCCCCTTCCCTTGCCGTGTAAACTCGATTCTGCTCCACGAGCCTCGCCAAGACCTGGTCGACGTCGGCGCCGGAGACCTCGGCAACGAGCCGTTCGATTTGGATGTCATCGAAACCGGCGGCCTCGATCTTCGGCAATACTTCGAGCGCGACGGTAAAGGCAAGATCGGCTTGCGCTTCGAAAACCTTCTCGATTTCCTGGCTGTCCCCTGGAAAATCGATCTTGGGATCCATGGCAAGCCGCAATTGATTCTCCTCGACAATCTTGCGATTGGCCTCGTTGACCGCGTCCTGGACAACCTCGGCCATGATCGAGCGTCCATAAAGACGCTTTAGGTGGGAAACAGGGACCTTGCCCGGACGGAACCCGGGAATGCGCGCCTTGGCCTTGACCTCAATGAGCTGCCCTTCGACTCGCTCCGCGAGATCGGCGGCGGCGAGCACCACCTTGAATTCCCGCTTCAGGCCTTGCGCGTGGGTTTGCGTGACTTGCATGTGATACAAACCTTTTTCGATCCGTGGCTTGAATCTGTGGTTCCGCTTCCGTCGGGCGCGGCACGTCGAATATGGCCACGGAACATGGCCACTGCCAGCATTGCGCCGGCGCGGCGCGGCGCACCGGTCAAGGTTTGGTGCGGGCGGAGGGACTCGAACCCCCACGATTTTCACCACCGGAACCTAAATCCGGCGCGTCTACCAGTTCCGCCACGCCCGCCACGCGCTAGGTCTTTCTATCGCGGCGCCCGCCGCGCCTGGCTCTATAGCAACCGTGACGGCTCCCTGCACGAAAAAACTGCGAGCGATCATTATAGGTGCGGCCGTTTGCGCCAGGTGCGCAATCCCCCGCGCCGTAATCCTCAAAATCAGTATCCCGCGGATGTCCGGCGGAACGTGGCAACGACTTTGCGGCAGAGGGGACTTGAATTTGAGTCCGATTGCTGGCCTCGGCGAAGCCTCTCTCAATTTTGAGTTCGGGGTGCCCGCGTGTCTAACGCGCGGGTGTGCGGCGCGAAGGCCTCGGTTCCGTCCAAGCCGATGGGCCGTCGCGCCGCGGCGTGTCTAACGCGCGTTTATGCCGCAATGCGGCCGGTTGTGCTCTATGGGCATTTGTGGTTTTGAACCGGCAGTCCCACCGCCTCAAAAGATTGAGGAAGAAATGAAAGACGCGCCATATCGGCCGCGGCCCGAGGGCCGCTTTTTGAGGTTTGCCCGATCTGCCGCTACCCATCGAAACCTTCGGGTTTTTTGCCGCGAAGCTTTGGACTTGCGGCGGCGCTTTTGCCAAGAAGGACCGATGCGGGGGAGGACCCCGTGCCAGGAGGGATCAGTTTCCAAATAGAAAGACCAAGGTGGCGGCTTCGAATTCGATTCCGGGATACAGGCCGCGGAGCTGAAGCCGGGCGGCATGCTCTCCGGACAACGAAGCGGTCGTGCCAGCCGGGAAAAATGTGCGCATCGACGCACAAGGCGAGAGGGCCTCCATTGTGGTCGATGTTCCAAGCTTCGCGGCAAGGACCATTCCAATTTGCCGATTGCTTTTCGTTCCGTGAGCGAGGAAAGCTATGCGGCGCGGCTCGCCGGAACGAGGAAGAAATGCGCCGCCACAGACCCCGCACCAGACCATTTCGCGGCCAATGACGCGGCCACCGCAGAACGGCCATTGAAATCCGCAAGCCGAGTTCGAGGAGATCCATATTGCCCGCGACGGCAGCGCATCATCATGGAAAGCATGCTCATCCGATCGCGCGCCCTTCCGACTATCTCGCGCTCCTAAAACCGCGCGTCATGTCGCTGGTGATCTTCACCGCGCTCACCGGGGTTTTGATCGCGCCTTCACATGTCAACCTGGTGATTGGATTCGCCTCGCTGCTCGCCATTGCGGCCGGGGCAGGCGCGTCCGGCGCCCTCAACATGTGGTATGATGCCGATATTGACGCGCTGATGCGGCGGACGCAAAATCGTCCGATTCCGGCGGGCAGGATGAATAAAGGGGACGCGCTCGGTTTTGGCTTGGCCCTTGCCGTCCTTTCGGTGCTTACCCTAGGCATGGTCGCCAATTGGCTCGCCGCCGCGCTTCTCGGCTTCACCATCTTTTTCTACGTCGCCGTCTACACTATGTGGCTCAAGCGCTTGACCCCGCAAAATATCGTGATCGGAGGCGCCGCCGGAGCCCTGCCGCCAATCGTCGGCTATGCCGCGGCCACGGGCGAAATAAGCCTCGCAAGCCTCGCTCTTTTTGCTATTATCTTCGTTTGGACGCCGCCGCATTTCTGGGCGCTTGCCCTCGTGAAGGCCGAGGAATATGGGCGCGCCGGGATTCCGATGCTTCCCAACGTGAAGGGAGCCGATCGGACGCGCCGCGATATCCTCTTCTACACGCTCCTTCTCGCTCCGCTTGGCATTGCGCCATGGCTCATCGGATTTGCCTCCTTGGCTTATGGCGTTATCGCTGTTGCCCTTGGCGTGGTCATGCTGGCGTTCGCCGGACGAGTCTACTATATTCGGATCGGCACGAAAGCCGATCGATGCGCGATGCAGCTGTTTGGCTTTTCGATTCTCTATCTTTTCCTGCTTTTCGCCGAGATCGCCGGCGAGCGGTTTGTTGCGATTTTAACTTCGAGCATGCCATGGTGATGTCATGGCGGCGAACGGCGAATTGCAAGGTCTCGTGCGGACTCCCGAGCGGCAAACCAAACGTTAGCGCAACCTTGCGACCGGCATCGTGATCGGTTGCTTCGTCCCGTTGTCCTATGCCGCGACGATCGCTAAGCTTGGCCTGGGCGTTCCGGCCATCGTAGTCGCCGCGACTTGAAAATCGCGCATCGCCACGGGAAAAGAACATTCGATAGTTGGCGCAAAAGGGTCCCGCGCCAAGGCCGTGTTTGATTGAGAATTGGGGTTTGAGCCGACCATCCTCTCGTCGCCATCAATTCGGAGCGACGCTGCTGAGCAAGAGAATCACGGCGGATAATGTCAAGCTTAAGCGGGCATACGAGCCCTCCGCCGCGGATGACGGCACGCGGATATTGATTGACCGGCTATGGCCGCGCGGGGTCAAGAAAGCAGACGCGGCCATTGATGAATGGATCAAGGACATCGCGCCCAGCACCGCGCTGCGGAAATGGTTCGGCCACGATCCCGCCCGCTGGCAGGAATTTCGCCGCCGCTACGCCGTGGAGATCCACGAGCATCCTGAACAGCTCAGCAGGCTACGCGCCCTGGCAAGACAAGGCCCGATCACGCTCGTGTACTCGGCGCACGACGAGGTTCATAACGACGCGGTTGCGCTACGGGATTTTCTTTTGGGACGGCAGACGAAGCGAAAGTCCGAGCCGACGCGCTGATAAGCTGGCGCGCCGGTACGCATCCTAGGATGGCTAGCGCCGGCTCTGGGCAGTCAGGTCGCAGACAAGCGAGCGCTGGACTCAATTCTGGAACCAGACGTTCCGGCGACTGCGGACTCTGGTTCGAGCACGATCAGGACTCAGAAGAAGGAGAAGCCTGTGGCGGACTCGGTGAAGATCAAACTGCCGCCGCACGATCCCATTGCGTCAACCCTGAGCGCGGCGGACGACCGGATTGTCCTGAGCCACTGGCTGCCTCCACAGGAGGGCATAGTTCCCCAAATCCGCATACGTGGGCGCTGGATCAGCATCTTGTGGGCGATACCGGCCGGAGCGGCGGCGCTCGTTCTTCTGATCGCCCTCGCACAGAGCTTGCGGGAGTTTTCAAGTGTCCAGGCCTTCATCAAGGCGTACCCTGGTATCGCGCAGGCCGCGCCTTCGGTCGATTCCGGCTTCCCGTGGTGGCTGCAGCTGCAGCACTTCCTGAACATGCTCTTCATGATGTTCATCATCCGCGCCGGAATCCAAATCCTGGCCGATCATCCGCGGCTCTATTGGGCTCGGGACTGCACGCCCGGCACGGAGTGGTTCCGCTTCCAGCACCCGGTCCCGGAGGGCCGGATTTGGACCGCCAAGGACGATTCGGTGACCCTGCCGGGCTGGCTGGGCATTCCTGGCGTTCGGCACTCCATCGGGCTCGCCCGTTGGTGGCATTTTTCGATCCTGCTGCTGTGGATAATTAACGGCATCGTTTTTTACGTGCTGATCTTCGCGACCGGTCAGTGGCTTCGCTTGGTCCCCGTGACGTGGGGTGTGTTTCCCGCTGCGCTCTCGACCGCCATCCAGTATGCCTCGCTCAACTTTCCGGTGGACCATAGCTGGACCCGCTACAACGGCCTGCAGCAACTCAGTTATTTTGTCACGGTGTTCATCGCCGCGCCGGTTTCGATCGCGACCGGCCTCATGCAGAGCCCGGCGATTTCCAATAAGCTAGGCTTGCTCGGGAAGGTGCTGCACCGGCAGGCGGCCCGCTCCATCCACTTCATCTCGTTCTCCTGGTTCGTGCTGTTCATCCTGGCGCACGGGATCATGGTGTTCGTCACCGGTCTACGGCAGAACACGAATCATATGTTCTTCGGCGTGAGGAACAACACCTGGAGCGGGTTGCCGCTCTTCGTCTTGGCCATGGCGGCCGTGGGGTGGGCTTGGTGGGCCGCCTCACCTTTCACGATCCGGCACGCCCGCCTGGTGCAGCGGACCGGACGGCTCATGGTCGGCTGGATCAAGGGGCTGTCCGAGTGGTGGGACCCGAACGCCCAGCTAACGGAAAAGCACATCTCTCCGTATTTCTGGCCGAACGGCACCATGCCGGACTCCGCCGAGTTCGATGCCCTCGCGGCGGAACAGTTCGCTCACTACCGGCTACGCGTCGACGGACTGGTTGAGACGCCTCGAGAATTTTCCTTCTCCGACCTCAAGGCCCTGCCGAAGCAAGAACAAATCACGACTCATTTTTGCATCCAGGGATGGTCCGGAGTCGCCAAGTGGGGCGGTGTTCCGATGCGCGATATCCTGGACATCGTGAAGCCGACCGCCGACGCTCGCTACGCCGTGTTCTATTCGTTCGCGGACGGCGGCGACGGCGGACGGTATTACGACGTGCACGAGATTCATAATATGGGGCACCGATTGACCATCCTCGCCTATGAGATGAACGGAGCGCCCGTCAGCGTTCTTCATGGCGCGCCGCTGCGGCTGCGCTGCGAGAACGAATTAGGCTTCAAGATGGTCAAGTGGATCGCGGCGATCGAGTTCGTGCACGATTTCGCTGACCTGGGCGCCGGCCAGGGCGGCTATAACGAAGATCATGAGTTCTATGGATACCGTATGCCGATTTGAGGCACGCGGCAGAAAGCCGAGGAGAATTCGAATGAACGCAACGCCTTCTATAATGCCTCCCGATCCTGCACTGGATAATGAGTGCATCAACACCCTGCGCTTTCTTTCCGTGGACGCCGTGCAAAAGGCTAATAGCGGGCACCCGGGACTGCCACTGGACGCCGCGCCGATGGCCTATGTGCTGTGGACCAGGTTCCTCAAACACAATCCGGCCAATCCCGAATGGTTCGACCGCGATCGCTTCGTGCTCTCCGCCGGGCACGGATCGATGCTGCTGTACAGTTTGCTTCACCTCACCGGTTACGATCTTCCTCTCGAGCAAATCAAACAGTTTCGCCAATGGGGCAGCATGACCCCAGGCCACCCCGAACGCGGCGTTACGCCGGGTGTCGAGACGACCACCGGGCCGCTCGGGCAAGGCTTCGGCAACGGCGTGGGTCTGGCGATGGCCGAAGCGCACCTGGCCGCATGTCACAATCGCCCCGGCGTCGAGATCGTCAATCATTTCACCTACGGGATCGTCAGCGACGGCGACCTGATGGAAGGCGTCGCCTCGGAGGCCGCATCCCTCGTCGGCCATTTGAAGCTCGGCAAGTTGATCTATCTGTATGACGACAACCATGTGATGCTGTCGTCTGGAACCGATCTCACCTTCACCGAGGATCGTGCGCGCCGCTTCGAGGCGTATGGCTGGCATATCCAATCGATCGCGGACGGCAACGACCTGGCGGCTATCGACGGGGCGCTGCGCGCGGCTCGCGGCGAAACGGAACGCCCGTCGCTCATTCTGGTGCGCACCCACATAGGCTATGGTTCGCCCCACAAGCAGGACAGTTTTGAATCGCATGGGTCGCCGCTCGGCGTCGACGAAGTGCGGCTGACGAAGGAGAAGCTGGGCTGGCCGATTGAGCCGCCATTTTACATCCCGAAGCGGGCGCGCGAACATTTTCGCGAGGCGATCGAGCGGGGAAAGTCGGCCGAGACGGAGTGGAGAGACAAATTCCCGGCGTACACCCGAGCGTTTCCGGATCTGGCCAAGGCCTTTCAACAGGTCATGCGCGGCGAATTGCCCGATGGATGGGATAGGGATATTCCCGTTTTCCCCGCGGATGCAAAGGGCCTGGCGACCCGCGTCGCAGGGGGAAGGGTGATGAATGCCGTTGCATCTCGATTTCCGGCATTGATCGGCGGCTCGGCGGATTTGAATCCATCGACCTTTACTGCGCTTTCGGGACGGGGAGATTTTGAGCCCATCGGAATGAACGCATGCGATAAGCAAGGCGCGGCGGATGGTGTCTGGGGCTACGCCGGCCGCAATCTTTATTTTGGCGTGCGCGAGCATGGCATGGGGGCGATCCTTAACGGTTTGGCGGCGCACGGCGGCGCCTTGCCGTTCGGCGCGACATTTCTGATTTTCTCCGATTACATGCGGCCGCCAATCCGCCTCGCCGCGCTGATGGGGCTGCACGTGATCTATGTATTCACCCACGACAGTCTTGCCTTGGGACAGGATGGCCCCACCCATCAACCGGTGGAGCAACTCGCCGGCCTGCGTGCGGTTCCAGGCCTCACGGTCATTCGTCCGGGCGATGCCAATGAGACGGCCGTCGCTTGGCGCGTCGCGCTGGAGGCGGGCAACCATCCGGTTGCATTGGTTCTGACGCGACAGAATGTGCCCACGCTCGATCGCACCCAATTTGCGCCGGCGGACGGTTTGCGCCACGGTGCATACGTCCTGGCCGATGCGCCGAACGGCAGGCCGGACGCCATTCTGATAGCGAGCGGTTCGGAGGTCGGCCTGATCATGGCGGCGCGCCAAAAGCTGCAAGATCAAAAGGTTCTGGCGCGCGTCGTCTCCATGCCAAGCTGGGAACTGTTCGACGGTCAGCCGCAAAATTATCGCGACCAGGTGTTATTGCCGTCAATCCAGGCGCGACTTGCCGTCGAAGCGGGTGCAGCGCAGGGCTGGCATCGCTACGTCGGCGATCGCGGTGACGTGCTCGGCGTCGACCGCTTCGGTGCGTCCGCTCCAGGCGACGTCGTGATGCGTGAATATGGCTTTACCGTCGAGAACGTATGTAAAAGGACTCTGGCCTTGTTGCGGTAGGAAGACATCCGGATGCGGTGTCATCACTCAGAAGCGCAAGCTCGCCGCTAGCCGTCACGGCACGCGACCTAGTGGAGCTTTTCGTAGGCCGAAACACTTATGCCAGATATGCAGTATCGACGCCGATCCCACACCCGTGCCCGGTGGCTGGCCGAAAGGCGGCACTGGTGCTAACATTGCCAAACAACATTTGTCCTACGCCTTGGCCTGGTTCGGTCTTGCCCTGGCGCTATTTGGCGTCGCGATATTATAGTTGACGTACCCATGATTATGTGATAGGGTTGATTCATAAGAAGGAACCAACTCTATGTCCACTTCTGTCATTGACGCCAAGGCTCTCCATAGCGAAGCCGCTGCTTACGCCTGGGTTGAAGCTCGATTGTGGCCTACCGGCCCGATTTGCCCGCACTGCGGCGCTATTGAGCGTATTTCCAAGATGGGAGGCAAAAGCACCCGTATTGGTACCTACAAGTGCTACCACTGTCGCAAGCCGTTCACCGTAAAAGTCGGGACCGTCTTCGAAGATAGCCATGTGCCTATGCACTACTGGCTTCAGGCCGCGTACCTCATGTGCTCATCCAAGAAGGGCGTGTCGAGCAACCAACTCCACCGGACCTTAGGCGTCACTCTCAAGACCGCGTGGTTCATGTCGCACCGCATCCGCGAGGCCATGCGCGTCATCGGCGTTGAGCCCATGGGCGGGGCTGGTGAAATCGTGGAGATTGATGAGACCTTTATCGGGCGCATCGAAGGAATGCCGGTCCAAACCAGCCCCGGCGGCGTTAGTTCCTACAAGAACACCGTTTTGTCTCTGGTCACTCGGGGCGGCGCCGTGCGCAGCTTCCATGTAGAAGGAACTACCAGTGGTCAATTGCTCCCGATTATCCGCGCCAACATTTCCAAGGAAGCTTTCATCATCAGTGATAATTGGAAGGCTTACGGCGCGCTCGGGAAAGAATATTGGATGCACCAAACCATCAATCACGGCATCGGCGAATACGTGCGCGGAATAGTCCACACCAACACCGTCGAGGGCTACTACAGCATCTTCAAACGCGGCATGAAGGGCGTCTACCAGCATTGCAGCGAGCGCCACTTACACCGCTATCTTGCAGAGTTCGACTTTCGCTATAGCAATCGCATTAGGCTCGGCGTAGATGACGTAGAGCGCACCGAACGCGCAATCAAAGGTATCGTTGGGAAGCGCCTCACCTATCGAACGACTGGTAAGCGAGCGGCCGTATGGCAAGAGCCGACACAAAGCTAAAACCGAAGCGTAAGAAGCTGACACAGAAAGAGCAGTCCAAGCGGTTTCGGGAGACCGCTCGGGAACTTGGATGTGATGAATCTGAAGATGCGTTAGAGCGCGCATTTGAAAAAATCGTGCGGCCGAAAATACATATTAAAACCTTCACTCACGAATAACTGAGACGGTTGGTGACATAGTCGCTCCTGCAGGCAGAAATGGGTATGTGCTATTACTCGACCATCTTCCTTTTAGGACAGCGACCTTGAAACGAGTTCCGCGAGAATCGGACACCGAACCAAATGTACAATTTTCTGCAATCAAATAATCTCCGTCTTCCAGAAATGAGTTTAACTGTGGATACCATTTCTTACTTCCGCTGCTATAAACCCAAACCTGAAGTTCATTAGGCGAAAGTCCTGTATGAATCTGCACCGAGGCGATGCGCGGAATTGAGCTTCCTTCAGTTGGGTTTATAATTTTGATTTTTGACAATTTCAACGCTTTAATCGACACCATAAACGCAGTTACAAAGCAAAGACCAGCCGCAACCCAAAAATATGTCTCATGGTCGCGAATTGTGCTCGCTAAGATTGTTAGCACGATTCCTCCTCCAAAAGAGAGAAGGGCGCCAATGATGATTGACCGCATGCAAACGATGCTAGACTAAGTCTCTCCGGCGTGTCAAATCTCTCATATTTGCCTAAACAGCCACAATATATATTGGCCCACATTGGCGCACTCTCAAGCATGTCAAACATACCCCTATAAGCATGGAATAAGTAAGCAATTGGAATAAGTAAGAAATTGAAGCTGCGCTAAAGCTCCCAATATTTATCCGTAACGGCCCCTTCCGCTATTTTTGTCGCTAATTTTTGCATGAAGTTACGAACATGGTTCATAACACGAAATGCTTGGTCTCTGTCATGGAAGGCTAATGTATCTGCATGAGAAACGTGGCGTCGCCACGCCTCATTGAAACTTCTAAGTTC
>JBAUNU010000328.1:0-2148 GCA_049579405.1 Methylocella sp. | reverse complement strand
AACTGCGAAATACTCAGATTTTGGCGTGTAATCTCGATTGCCGACATGCTCCCCGCTCCGCGAATCAACGACGTGCTGCATCGAGTCACGGTTGCGGCTGTTTGGGAATCCCCCAGGAGTCAGGTTCTCGGACGGTTGGTATTAATTATACAAAACCGATCGGGTTCAATACGGAAATTGAGACCTATATTCCGAATTCCTTGAGCTGGGCCATGTGGGGGGAAAGATCGCGGGAGATCGCGGTGATCGGTCTCGATGATCCCACGCTTGCGAAAACTCTGATCGCGGACAAGGGCTATTGGATGGACGCCGAGACCTCATCGCGCAGGTTTGCGAGAATGCCCTTTATCGATCAAAAGGTTCCAGAGGATTTCCGGCGCTCCTTGATCGCCAATTATGGCAGCCGGGCCGATCTGGAGAAGAAGCTCGGCGAGAAAGTGGAATATCCTTGGGAGAAGCCATGAGCCACCTCGGGGCGCCGGAACGGGGTCTGCCCGGATGGCGCGGGACGAACGGGACCGCGGCCGCCCTCGACGATCACGAACAGATCGCCTTGCCGCATTTTTTCATATTGGCGACGTTGGCCTCCAATTCGTCGTAGCCCACGGCGCCAACGACGACGTCCTCGCCGATCACGAAGGTGGGCGTGCCGGTCACCTGAAGCGATTTGGCGAACTTGCCGGATTCCTCGATACCCGAGGTTATCCCCGGCGCGGCGGCGTCCTTGGCCAATTTGTCCATATCGGCCCCGAGATCCTTGGCAACTGCAACGGCTTCCGCCTTGCCGACAGGACCGCGCGAGCCGAGAAGCTTTCGGTGAAATTCCCAGAATTTATCGCCCTGGAACTGCCGCAGGAATGCGTTGGCGATCTTCGCCGCCTCGACGGAACCAGGCGAGAGAATCGGAAGGTCGCGCAAGACGACGCGGAGATCCGGGTTATCCTTCATGAGCCGCGCAAGATCGCTCAAGGCGCGTTTGCAATAACCACAGTTATAATCGAAAAACTCGATCAAAGTGATCTTGCCGGCGGGATTGCCGACCACCGCCTGATTGGCCCCGCTAAAGAGCGCGCCGGAAGGATCCGATACGATTTTTTCGCGCGCCTTTGTCTCGGCGGCTTTCTCGCGCGCTTCGAGAACGCCGATCGCTTCGCGGAGAATTTCAGGTTTCTGCAATAAATAATCCTTGATAATCGCCTCTATCTCGGCTTTTTGGCCCAGTGAAAAACTTTCCGCGCGCGCTGGAGAGAAAGCCACCGCGAGAAAGGCTAGCGCCAGCGCCGCCAAGCCAAGCCCACGACAGTTGCCGCGACGATATACGCCATGGCAAAAATGGCCAAAGTGCAAGCCCGAAACCGCGTGACTTCGCCTAAACATAAATCATCCTCCTGAATTAAGTCCCGCATCTTAGTGCACCGCCGGCCATATGGAAACATCCGGACGTTTGAAACCAACGCCGGCCGGGTCTTATTGGCCGCCAATTCGAAATTAGAGGGAGCTTTGCAACGCGGCGAAAGACCGGGAGTATGACAATAGACCCATTTGTGGCGGACCTATCGCGGGCGAGGATCCCTCTGTCCCTCAGATCCAATGTCGCGCCTTTCATGGCCTTAGATATGCTCGCCGGCGCCACCCGCCGGGAGCACGAAGGGCAAGACATTGTTCATCTCGAAATCGGCGAGCCGGGCGCGCCGCCGCCGCGTGTCGTGCGGGAAGCCGCCATCTCCGCGCTTGATGGGCGCCGGGTCGGCTATACCGAGGCGCTCGGCCGCCCAAGCCTGCGCGCGCGGATTGCGCGGCATTACCGCGACACCCACGGCGTCGAGGTGCCGCCCGAACGAATAGCCGTCACGACCGGTTCGTCCGGCGGCTTCGCTCTGGCGTTCCTCACGCTTTTCGATGTGGGCGCACGGGTGGCGGTTGCCGCGCCGGGCTATCCGGCGTATCGCAACATTCTGGAGGCCTTCGGCATCGAGACGGTAACCCTTGAGACGCCGCGCAAAAACCGCTTCACCGTGACCGCGGAAATGGTCGAGGCCGAGCATTTAAAAAAGAAGCTCGACGGAATCTTGCTGATGAGCCCGGCCAATCCGACCGGGGCGATGATGCGCCGCGACGCCTTGCGAGACGTTTGCGAGACCTGCGACC
>JBAUNU010000327.1:0-2717 GCA_049579405.1 Methylocella sp. | reverse complement strand
GATTAGAAGACCGCCCGTCGCTATGGCTGTAAATGCGGTCCACACTTCTAAGGGAATAGTGTCCATTTCTGCCTCCGTTCGATTAATGGAGTGCCTGGGCAACAATGTCATGCCCATGCGAACCCGGGGGCCGCACCGGCCGCAATGTTCCATTTATCGCACGGCGGCAGAAAAGCTCATCTGAACTTTGAACTCAAGGATCATTGACCGCCGGAGACGGCGCGCCTTCGGCGCGTCCTTGACTTCAAAGTTTAGATGCGCTCAGCTCAGCCGCGCGATGAATGGATTTTCCCGCGCCTGACGCGCGGCCTTTACTGACCTATTTGCGCGGGAACTTTGACTTGTGGGATTGCAAGCGCGACTCACGCGGTGCAGCCCAGCCGCAAAATCTCCCATTCGAGAGCTATCCCGCTCGTTTCGAGCACGCGGGTGCGAACGAGCTCGCCTAGGGTTTCGAGATCGGCGGAGGTGGCCTTGCCGCGATTGATCAGGAAATTGCAATGCAGCTTTGACACCTGCGCATCGCCCAGAGCAAGGCCGCGGCAGCCCGCGTTGTCGATCAGCTCCCAGGCCTTGTGGCCCGGCGGGTTTTTGAAGGTCGAACCGCCGGTGCGCGTGTTGACCGGCTGGGTTTCCGCGCGGGCCTTGGTGATCTCCGCCATCTCCGAAAGGATCGCCTGGCTGTCGCCGGGGCTGCCTGCAAAAACCGCGCCCGTAAAAATCACATCATCCGCCACGGCGCAATGGCGGTAGGAAAATCCCATGTCCTTATTGGAAAACTTGACGATCCTGCCGTTGCGGTCGACGCCGCGGCAGGAGACGAGAACGCCCCTTGTCTCGGCCCCATAGGCCCCGGCGTTCATCCTGAGAGCGCCGCCAATGGTGCCGGGGACGCCGCGAAAAAAAGAAAGCCCCGCGATGCCTGCCTTGGCGGCGGCGGACGCGAGCTTTACGTCTGGCGCGCCAGCGCCCGCGCGCACGGAAAGACCCTCGATTTCGACGCCCTGAAAAGCTTTGCCGAGGCGGACCACGACGCCTGGGATGCCGCCGTCGCGCACCAGAATGTTGGAACCAGCGCCAAGCGCCAGAATCGGAATCGCGGGATCGAGCCGGGCAAGAAAATACGAAAGATCGTTCTCGTCCGCGGGTTCGAACAGCACTTGCGCCGGGCCTCCGGTCCTGAACCAGGACAAGCCGGCCATCGGCGCATGGCTTGCGAGAGGTCCGCGTAGACCGGGCATTTGCGCGGCGAGTTTTGGCGCGATGTCAGCCTCACGCGGGGACAGCGGCATCGACAACCGATTCCGCCGCGAGCTGGCCCGGCAGCGCGTGCGCCCATTGGGTGATATTGCCCGCGCCGAGGAAGACAATATAATCGCCGGGCTTGGCGAGGGAACGGATGAGCGCGGGCAGATCCTCGGGCCGTTTCAGGCCGAGCACGTGGCCGTGTCCGCGCGCCGTCAAGGCGGCGACGAGCGAATCGCGATCGGCGCCCGCGATGGGCGCTTCGCCCGCGGAATAAACATCGGCGACAATCACCGTATCGGCATCGTCGAACGCGCGCGTAAAACCGTCGAAGAGCGAATGGAGGCGGGTATAGCGATGCGGCTGCACGATGGCGATGACGTGGGCCCCGGTAGACATGCGAGCGGCGCGCAGGACAGCGGCGATTTCGACCGGATGGTGACCATAATCGTCGAAAATGGTTGCGCCGTTCCAATCGCCGGTGCGGGTGAAGCGGCGCTTGACGCCGCCGAACGCGGCGAGTGCGCTCCTGATCGTCTCCGTGCTGATGCCGAGCCGATGCGCGACGGCGAGCGCGGCCGTCGCGTTCAGCGCGTTGTGATGACCGGGCATCGGCAAGACAATGTTTTCAAGCACGGTCCCGGTGCCGCTCTCGCGGTCGCGAATGATCGCCGTAAAGCGAGAAATGCCGTTGCTGAGATCAAGACCGGCGAGCCTGACATCGGAGTCCGGATGTTCCCCATAGGTGACGACGCGCCGGTCCTCGATCTTGGATGCAAGCTCTCGCACGGCCGGATGGTCGAGGCACATGACCGCGAAACCGTAGAAGGGAATATTTTCGACGAAAGCGCGAAAAGCCTCCTTGATCGCCGCGAAAGTTCCAAAATGATCGAGATGTTCGGGATCGATATTGGTGACGACCGCTATGTCGGCGGGCAGCTTGAGGAAAGTGCCATCGCTTTCGTCGGCCTCGACCACCATCCAATCGCCGCTGCCTAGCCGCGCATTGGTTCCGTAGGCGTTGACGATGCCGCCATTGATAACGGTCGGATCGAATTTTCCGGCTTCCAGCAAGGTCGCGACGAGGGATGTCGTGGTTGTCTTGCCGTGTGTCCCGGCGATGGCGACGCAGTTTTTGAGGCGCATGAGCTCGGCGAGCATTTCCGCGCGGCGAACGACGGGTATGCGTTTTTGCCGCGCGGCGACGAGCTCAGGATTCTCGCGCTTGATCGCTGTCGAGACGACGACGACTTGCGCCGCGCCGAGTTGTTCCGCGCGATGGCCGGTATGGATGAGCGCGCCCTTGCCGCGCAGCCGAAGGACGTTGGCGCTGCTGGACGCGTCCGAGCCTTGGACCGGATACCCGAGGTTGAGCAAAACCTCGGCTATGCCGGACATGCCGATGCCGCCTATTCCGATAAAATGAATGGGGCCTAGCTTATCCGGCAGTTTCATGGATTTTTGTCCTTGTC
>JBAUNU010000326.1:0-7534 GCA_049579405.1 Methylocella sp. | reverse complement strand
GCATGGTATTGCGTGGACCATAATTCGGATGACCCTTAAATAAAGCAACGGCTCGGGTAGGTACCCGAGCCGTTGCAGCCCAGAAGATTATCGCTCGCTAATTGCGTCGATCAAATTCCCGGCCTTGCCCTGTAACAAAAGCAATGGCGCGGGCAAATATCCGAAGGGGCGCGGTATCCGCGCCAGACCCATCGGCAAGACAATCACAAAACTGTAACAAGAGAGTAGGGAGGCGAACATGACATACGAAAATCACGCTGACCGGCGTAGCTTTTTAAAGACCAGTGCGATCGCGGGCACGGCGCTCGCGGCAAGCGCAACAGCGATGGCGCAGCAAGTCGCCCGCGCGGCCTCAAGCACCCCGACGACGGGCGACATCGCAATCCTCAGTTTTTTGTCGGCGGTGGAGCAAATCGAGAGCGATCTCTGGCAGCAATATGCCGAGCTTGGAGGAGTCCAGGACAGCGAGATTCCAGGACTTCCCACCGGCGGGAACACGCCCTACACCAACGCGCTGAACAATCTCGATTCGGACATGTCGCAATATGTCCACGACAACACCGAGGATGAGTTCAGCCACCACGCCTTCCTCAACGCCTACCTGCAGTCGATCGGCGCGCCGCCGGTTGACCTGAGTCAATTCGCGACTTTGCCGGGCAGTCAGGCGACCGGGGCCAACAAAAATCAGCTACGAATAACCAATCTCATGAAGCTCACCGTCGACACAAGTTGGTACACGAGGTATCGCAGCCGCATCTTTAACCCCGACCTTGACCCGACCCATGTTTTTCCGCAGGCGGTGGCGAGCTTGAATACTGGGCAGCATCCGGCAATCCCCCGGACCGATGCCGACACAACGAATGCCAACCACATCCAGGCCATCGCCAACACGGCGGCCTTCCATTTTGCCTTTATCGAGCAAGGCGGCACCAGCATCTACCCGACACTGGCCTTGAAGGTCACCGATCCGACGGTCCTGCGAATCCTGCTCAGCATCGGCCCGACCGAGACCATGCACTTCCAGACTTGGTCGGACAAGGCGGGCAACGCGGTTTCCACTCCTCTGGCCCCTCTGACATTTGGCAGCCTCACGTTTAATGACCTCAATGCGCCTCCTTTTGGCGGGCAGACCTTCCAGACCAATCTGATCATGCCCGAGCCCTGCCCGTTCCTCAGCCGGAATTTCCCTGTATGCTCGATCATTCGCCCTGTCTCGACCGACCCGACAATCTTCGGGGCGGTGGGGGTTGTCCAAGCCTTCACGGCCGATGGGCTGTTCATCGGCCAACCCCAGGCGTTCTTTACGCTGCTACAAAATTTGGCAACCGCCGCGGATGCGGCTACGCGCGCGTGCTGATGTAGCGCGGACGCGCAGGTGGCCGTGCCGGTCACGGCCACCATGCCTCTCTTCCCATCTGCGAAGCCTTGGGGTGCAGCGATAAGCGTTCGCCGCCAATCCCGAGAGGCAATGTTATTTCATTAAAGCGGCGCGAGATTCGATTACTCGATTAGCAGTTTTACGCCGACTCCGGCGCAGTCTGGGGGCGGAGCTACGGACATTCGCAAGCGACGTATCTGGTAAGAGACCAACTCAAGAAAAAGGAAAAGGAGAAAAGGAATCATGAGAAAATTTGCTCAATCCATACTGCCGGGGCTGTTGGTGTTAGGCCTGATTATCGGAGCGAAGCCGGCTTGCGCGGAGCGGGCAGTCTGGATCCAACTTTTGGCAACGGCGGCGTAACCGTCACCAGCGTTGCCGGTACAAATGGGATCGTCAACTCGGTCCTATTGCAGAGCGATGGCGAAATTCTTGTCTATGTGGGCGGCGAGGCCGTTTTGCGGTATACGATCACCGGCGCGCTGGACACGAGTTTCGGCAGCGATGGAATCGCGGTGCTCTCGACTCCCATCGCCGGCGGCTTGGCGCTACAGGCGAACGGCCAAATCGTCATCGGGGGAGTGGTCACCCCGAGCACCGGTGGGGCTGCCTTAGGGGTGGAGCGTCTGAATACCAATGGAACTCAGGATACCTCCTTCGGGAGCGGTGGCCTAGCGATGGTTAATCTCGGCAGGGCACCCCTCGAAAGTACTGCCGCTTTGGCCATCCTGGTAGACACCCAGCTTGATCCTATAAGCCGTCGCGCCAGGCTTACGCCTACGTCGAGAGGGAGCTTGGGGTTGAGCCCTCCCAGCTCTGTCTTATCGCCTGCCATACGTGGGACACGCTTGGCGCTGTGGCGGCCGGCTGGGAAGCAGCGCTGATCAAGCGGGTCGGCAACGATGTTTTGGGGGTGGGCCCTCAGCCGCCGATCGTCGGCGATGACCTGAATGACGTTGCCGATCGGCTCATCGCCCGACACAAGGGACGAGCCTAGTCAGCATTAGCTGGCCTCCTGCAAATCACGCCAGGACGGGGCGGCCATCCCGCGCCATCGACCAGCGGGAACATAACCACTAATTATAACACCCTTGTTTACAAGTTACGCAAGCGCATCATGGGGGGTTACGGATCCATTTTTGAGGAAGAGCGGAGATGTCCTTGAGCGATGCGAGCGTTGTTCTCGTGCATGGTGCCTGGGCCGACGGATCAAGCTGGGCAAAGGTTATCGGGCCGCTGGCGACCGACGGTATCAAGGTGGTCGCGGCCCCGTTGCCGCTGCCACGATGATGTAGCGGCGCTCGATCGCACGCTGGAGCGAGCAACGGGGTTGGTCGTACTCGTCGGCCATGCTTATGCTGGCGCCGTCATCGCGGCGACGCGCGACGAGAAGGTAAAGGCACTCGTCTACGTGGCCGCTCTGGCTCCGGATGAGGACGAAACCGTCGCCGACGTTTTCTACCGTGCCGAGCCCCACCCGCAGGCTCCCAAGCTAGCTCCCGACAAGCATGGGCTGATCTATCTGCCCGAGGAAGCCTTCGCCGCAGCCTTCGCCCAACATGCCCCCGTCGAGGAGCAGGTCGTGCTGGCGGCGGTTCAGCGGCCAATCTCGCCCGCCTGCATCACGGTAGCGGTGGATCGACCGCTGTGGAAGGACCGTCCGACTTGGTTCCTCGTGGCGGAGCAGGATCACATGATCGTCCATGAAACTCAGTGCTTCATGGCCCAGCGGATGCAGGCAAAGGTGCGCTCGTACCCCGTCGATCATACACCGATCGTGACCGCGCCCTCCGTCGTCGTGGACATTATTCGCGAGGCGATCGGCGAAGTGGTCGCAGGTTGACCGCGACCAGTCTCGCACGGCTGCAAGACAGCAGAGCTGAAATTTGTCGTAACCATGGGAAGCGGCATTGATAGGTTACGCGGCCGCCATCGATAAGGTTACGTCGTGTCGCAGAGAAAAAGCGCTATGACCGCTATCAAGTATCGAACTGCCGACGTAGGTGGCTTTAATCTCTTCTATCGTGAGGCGGGCGCGCCGGACGCTCCGAAGCTGTTGCTGCTTCACGGTTTTCCGAGCGCTAGCCATATGTTTCGCGATCTCATCCCGCTTCTGGTCGGTCGCTTCCACATGATCGCTCCCGACCTGCCGGGATTCGGGAAGTCCGACAAGCCGGGCCGCGGCTGCACCTTCGACCAGATCGCGGAGACGATCGATCGCTTTACCGAGGTGATCGGTTTCGATCGCTATGCGGTCTATGCCTTCGACTACGGTGCGCCGACCGGATTCCGGCTCGCCGTGAAGCATCCAGAGAGGATCACGGCGATCATTTCGCAGAATGGAAACGCCTATGAGGAAGGCTTGAGCGACGGCTGGAACCCGATCCGGGCTTATTGGGAAGACGCATCGCAGACCAACCGGGACGCACTCCGCGTCTTCTTGGCGCCCGAGACGACCGTTTGGCAATACACGCACGGCGTTCCCGACGCTTCGATTGTTTCTCCAGATGGCTATTCGCTTGACAATTTCTATCTGGCGCGGCCAGGCGCCGATGAGGTCCAGTTAGATCTGTTCGGCGACTACAAGAGCAACGTCGCGCTCTACCCGAGTTTCCAGGCCTACTTCCGCACCCACAAGCCGCCGTTCCTCGCCGTGTGGGGGAAAAACGATCCGTTTTTCCTGCCGGCCGGTGCCAAGGCATTCAAGCGCGACATTCCCGGTGCGGTCATCCGCTTCTTCGACACCGGCCACTTCGCGCTGGAAACGCACGCCACGGAGATCGCGGCGGCCATCCGCGACTTCCTCGCACCCTGAATCCGGCGTCGCCTGCATCTCACCCAAACCGGTTGTTCTTCGGGAATCCTTTTGGCGGGAGACGCCCGGCTTCGGCGCGGTTGCCGGTCCAATCGCGTAAATCGCGTGCGCCGGCGCCGAATGTCCGCCCGGCGGAGTCTTTCCAGGTCAAGCCCTGGCCGAGATAGAAAACCTTCGCATCGCTGAGCCCGCCATCACGGTATTTTTGCAGGCGCACGCCCTTGCCGCGCGCGATCTCCGGCAACTGGGCGAGTGGAAAGATGAGAAGCTTGCGATTTTCGCCGATTACCGCCACATGATCGCCATCGGCGGGAACGATGAGCGCGGCGGTCGCCGGCTTTCCGACGGTAAGAAGCAGTTTGCCTTTGCGCGTGCCGCCAACCATCTCGTCCTGGCTCGCGACGAACCCGCGGCCATCGCTCGCTGCCACCAGCATCTTCCTCCCGGGCGCGTAGGGAAAGACGGCGGCGATCGTCTCGCTTTCCGTGATATCGGCGATCAGACGGACGGGTTCGCCCTGGCCGCGCCCGCCCGGCAATTTGCTTGCGTCGAGCGTGAAAATCCTTCCATCGCTCGCAAGAACGAGGATTTTCGATGTGGTCTCGGCGAAAAACGACACGGCCAATCTGTCGCCGCCCTTGAACTGCACGCCGGCGAGATCCGTGACATTGCCTTTCAGCGCCCGGATCCAGCCTTTTTCGGAAACCACGATCGTCACCGGCTCGCGCTCGATCATCGCGCCGGCGATATCGGCATCGGCGATATCGGGGGCTTGTCCAAAACTCGTGCGGCGGCGGCCGATCTTTGTTTCGGGACCGTATTTCTTCCTAAGCTCGCGAATTTGCGCGGCGACCGTCTTCCATTGCTTGGCTTCGTCGCCTAGCAATGCCTCGATCTCGCGCTTTTCCTTCACAAGATCGTCGCTTTCGCGACGCAGCTGCATTTCCTCCAGCCGGCGCAAGCCGCGTAGCCGTGTGTCGAGAATGTAGGTCGCTTGCACGTCGGAAAGGTCGAAAATTGTCTGCAACTCTTGCTTTGGATCACCGGCCTCGCGAATGATCCGGATCACCGCGTCGAGGTTCAAAAAGACGACGAGCATTCCGGCGACGAGTTCGAGCCGGTGCGCGATCCCGGCCTGCCGGTGCCGGGCGCGGCGCAGAAGAACCTCGCGGCGATGGTCGAGCCATTGCCGCAAGGCCTCCTTGAAGGAGACCACGCGGGGCACGACGCCACCGGCGAGCAGGTTCATGTTCATCGGAAAACGGCTCTCCAGCTCGGTCAGCCTAAAAAGCTGTTCCATCATCATTTCAGGATCCCGCGCGCGCGCGCGGGGCTCGATGACGATGCGGACATCCTCGGCGGACTCGTCGCGGACGTCGGCGACGGCCGGCAGCTTCTTGTCGGCCAACAGCTCGGCGATCTTCTCGATGAGCTTCGACTTCTGCACCATGTATGGAATTTCGGTGACGACGGCGGCCCACGCGCCGCGGCTTCCCTCCTCCTTCGACCAGCGCGCCCGCAGCCGGAACGAGCCCCGCCCCCTCTCGTAAGCCTCCGCGATCGCTTGCCCCGATTCGACGAGGATTCCGCCGGTCGGGAAATCCGGCCCCGGCGCGAAACTCAGCAATTGAGCGGTCGTGGCATTGTTGTGCGAGATGAGATAAAGCGCCGCGTCGCAAAGTTCGGCGAGGTTATGCGGCGGGATGGACGTTGCCATGCCTACCGCTATTCCCTGCGCGCCATTGGCAAGCAGGTTTGGGAGCGCGGCGGGCAGGACGATTGGCTCTTTCTGATCGCCCGCATAATTCTCGCGGAAATCGACAGAATCCTCGTCGATGCCTTCGAGCAAGAGCCCGGCGACATCGGTCATCCGCGCTTCGGTGTAGCGATAGGCGGCAGCGCCGTCGCCGTCGATATTGCCGAAATTGCCCTGGCCGTCGACCAGCGGATACCGCGAGGAAAAATCCTGCGCGAGGCGCACCAGGGCGTCGTAGATCGCCTGATCGCCATGCGGGTGGAAAGAGCCCATCACATCGCCGACGATTTTCGCGCATTTCTTGAAGGCGGCGCCCGGATCGAGGCGCAAAATATGCATGCCGTAGAGGATGCGCCGGTGCACGGGCTTGAGCCCATCGCGGGCGTCGGGGAGGGCGCGTCCCATGATCGTCGAGAGGGCATAGGCGAGGTAGCGCGCTTCGAGCGCGTCGCGCAGATTAATCGGTTCGGCGCCCCCGCTTGGCGGCGGCGGCGAGACATTTTTTCCCATGGGTGGAGGCCTAAGCTGCTCCGTTGTGGAAATCAAATTTCGTGTGTGTTCATTTTTGAGCAACGGCCACAAACTTGTGGAACGCCGCTTCGGGAGGCGCAATGAACTTCAGTTTGCCATCCTTCACACCGGGGATGAGCGGTTCAGATCAGCCTCGATGCGGCATGTCGAGACGGCCGTGGACGTGACGCGGCTGCAGCCGTTGAGAACGGCAGCGTCAAGCCTAGAGGGGGCCCGACAATGTTGTCGGCGCGCAAATCCACTTGACACTGTGCAAATGCACAGTTATATCGGCTGCATGGGAACACCAAGCGGACCCCGTCTCTGTTACGCCCTCGCAGCCCGGAAGAGCGCTCGCTATCTGAGCCGGCTCTACGGTAGCCACTTGGCGCCGGCGGGGCTGACAGTTTCGCAATTTTCGATCCTGGGGCTGCTGGGGGTCCACGGGCGACTCAAGGTTACCGAGTTGGCCGACATGCTGATCATGGAGCGTACAAGTTTGGTTCGTGCTCTGAAACCGCTCCAAGCCGCCGGTTGGGTCGTTGCTGAGCGCTCTGACAATGGTCGCGCCTTCGACGTCACGCTGTCCCCATCGGGATTGGAAAAACTCGTTGAGGCAAAGCCGCTCTGGGCAGAGGCGCAGGCTGCTTTCGAAGGTGAAGTCGGACGTGACCGCGCCATCCGGCTCCGCGACGAGATCTTGGAATTGAACCTTGGAGGGTGATTCTCTTTTTTGTCCGAAAATGTGCAGTTACACACTTTTGCGACCGCGTCGCTATCCCTCGTGTCGGGGCGGAGATCACCCTCGCTTTTGCGCGGCCTCAACCATCCACTCAGGAGATGAATGATGAGCACGCAGACGTTCCTAGTAATCGGCGCGACCGGTAAGACCAGTCAGCACACAGTCCAACATCTTCTTGAAAAAGGTCACGCTGTCCGCGCGATGGTCCACAAGGAGGACGAACGCTCGGAGGCGCTTCGGCGCACGGGCGCGGAGCTCGTGATAGGTGAACTGTTGGAGCACGACGACGTAATCCGGGCGGCAGCCGGCACGAGCGCGGCTTATTTTTGCTAT
>JBAUNU010000325.1:0-3217 GCA_049579405.1 Methylocella sp. | reverse complement strand
GGACAGATCATGGCCACCCATAGCACGCCGCATTTCCACAACCAGCCGGGCGTTCCGCACGTGCGGATTGGCGCCAAGGAATTCATGTGCGTCGGCGCTTTGCCGCCCTTCGACCATCCGCATATTTTCATCGACATGGGCGACGATCACGATGCCATCTGCCCGTATTGCTCGACGCATTATGTTTATGACGCGCATCTCGACGGGGGTTGCGAACCGCCGGAATGCGCGTTCGAGCCGGGTCTCGATTCTGAATCCGGGGCAAGGCCAGCGATTGCACGCGCCTGAGCCGCCGCGGTGAGCCCGCCGCATGCGATGATCGCCGGCGCCGGGATCGGCGGGCTTTGCGCTTCATTATGCCTCGCGCGGGGAGGCTGGCGGGTCAGCCTCTACGAAAGAGCAAAAGTTCTCGAAGAGACCGGAGCAGGCCTCCAGCTTTCGCCGAACGCCAGCGCGATTCTGGAAAGGCTCGGCGTGATCGAGCGCCTGACGCCCTTCGCTCTTCGCCCGAAAGCGATCAGAATCCGTCGCGCGCGGGACGGCGCGACCCTCGCGCTCATGCCGCTCGACTATGCAGACCAGCGGTGGGGCGCGCCCTATCTTGTCGTGCACCGCGCCGATCTCCAGCGCGCGTTGCTGGAAGCCGTCGCGCGCGAATCCAGCATCAAACTCCAAACGGGAGCCGCCGTCGCGGGCTTCGCTTCCGGCGAAAACTCCGTCGCAATTGCCATCGAACGAGGCGCGGTCCGGCTGAAGGCAGCTGGCGACTGCCTGATCGGCGCGGACGGAGTGCGCTCCTTCGTGCGGCAAAGGCTCGGCGCCGATAGCGCAAGATTTTCGGACCGGACCGCCTGGCGCGCCACGGTCGATGCCGCCCGCGCCCCGCCCGCGATGCGCCGCGAAGAGACAACCCTTTGGCTCGGGCGCAAGGCGCATCTAGTCCATTATCCCTTGCGCGGCGGCGCCGTCATCAATGCCGTCGCGATCGTGGATGAGGATTTTTGCCCGGATGGAGCGGATTTTTGGTCGAGCCCGGGGGACCGGAGCTTTCTCGAAGCGCGCTTATCGAGTTGGGCCGAACCCGCGCGGGATTTGCTGCGCGCCGCTCCCGATTGGCGCAAGTGGCCGCTCTTCGATTGCCATCCGATCGCGAGCTGGGTGGCAGGGCGCGTGGCGCTCATCGGCGATGCAGCGCATCCCATGCTGCCGTTTCTGGCCCAGGGCGCGGCCCAGGCCCTCGAGGACGCGGGCGCCTTGGGCGAAGTTTTGACACGCGGCCAAGATATCGAAGCGAGTCTCCGCGCCTATCAAGAGGCGCGGCACGCGCGGGCCACGCGGGTGCAAAAAGAGTCGCGCAGGCAAGGCAAAATCTACCATCTTGGCGGCCCTGCGGCGCTTCTCCGCGATCTGGCGTTGCGCGCGCTCGGCCCGCAAAAAATGCTCGCCCGCTACGATTGGCTTTATGACGCGCATCATGCCAACGGCCACGAGGGATGAGCGGTCCGCGCGATCGCAGTCCGGTTCGAGACCTCGAACGGGTTTTCGCCCCTGCCACGCCGCTCGCTGGCCTGATCGCGCCACGCACCCTTCTGTTGCGCGCGCCGCGCGGCGGCTTTTCAATGCTCGCGCGTTGCCTCGGTCCCGCCGCGACTTTCCAGACGCGCGCCCGCCGCATCCGTTGACCGGTTTAGCGGGGCAATATTACAAAAACGTTTCCGTGAAACGTTTTTGTCCGGCCGGGGCCAAGGATCTTACAAGACCTAAGACAGCAGCCCCCTTCGATCTTGTATGATTGATCGATCTTTTGGCGCAACTCCAAATGGAGGGCTATTGTGACCTTTTATCTACATTTCTGGGCAGTCGAGCGGCCAGTGCTGAAATGTTCGTCCCTAGAAATTCTTCGTAGCTCCTTGGCAAAGCGTTGTTATGTAGGACTACGAGAAGTGCATCACCGCCAGGTCCGCCGTATCCATTTGCAAGCACTTCCTTTGCCTTTTTTTTCGTTTTTCGGCACGCCCCGCCCATAAAGTAGCATGACAGCATAGTCATCAACGTAACTAGCCCCAGGATATCCGCTTATCTCGCAACCATGTATTTCATCAACGAATTTTGTATCTATTGCTTTTTGATACCATTTCGCGGCTTCGCCATCATCCTGGTGAACAACTATCGCTCTGTCATAAAATACCGCGAGTTTCGCTCTGGCCCAACTCAGTATGTCGAGTTGCTTATCAATGACAGCGTCTATCCAGGGCAATGATGGCGGCAATTGCGCAATGGCCGCCATCCCCTCTTGATCTATCTTTCGCAGGATTTGATAGGCTCGTGGAGAGTCTTTTGTCTTCATTGCCTTTTCGGCGGCGACAAAGTCGTCTCGGCCTGGTGCTGGCCCGGGCAGCCCCCGCGAGCCGTTGCGCGTCACATCACATATTGGTAGGGAATGAGAATCATGGGCTAGCGTTTGAGCACCTGTGGGTTGGGACGAGCCGTGCCTCCTTCCCCCTAACGAAGAAATGCATTGTTGAATAATGTTCTTAAGGGCTGGCTCCTCCGGATTGAGGTCGACGACGTTTGCGCTGCCGTCGGCCAATGGCAGCTTGACCAATACACTTGCGGCGCTGGCGAGATCGCTCAATTGACCGGCCTCTAATTGCTCAATCGCGGGCATATCAATGTCGAGGGCCGGCCCCACCATGTATTTCATAAAGGGATTGTCCCCTAGTCCACCCTCGTTCATCAGTTTATTATGGTAAAAGCGTCTAAATGCCTCTCGATCGTAGAAGTTAGTAACGACCGTATTTGTAAAACGCGCTTCGGCCGTTGCCGTGTGGATATTGCCGCCGTCGATGCGGATATCCAGACCGGATATATTGTTTGCACTCAACGAAAACGGCTGTGGTTTTTCACCTCGAAATGTATTGAAGGAGAACGAAATACCATACGAAATGCACTCTGCAACGGCTTGGACGATGAGCCCATCGGAAAAATTAGCTTCGCTCGTCGCCTTGTGCGTCACAACGTTCCTCATTGCATCATTGTCTTCGTTCGCCACCCAAGACAAAGTTTCACGGCTGTTTACCGCGACGGCGGGACTGGCCGCTAGAACGCAGAGAATCACAGCGAACGATTGACGCCGCAGGGATTGGAGGCGACAAACAGCATCAATTGTTGACGAGATTAACCGCGCTCGGCGAAAACAAGAATTCATCCCCGACCT
>JBAUNU010000324.1:0-3829 GCA_049579405.1 Methylocella sp. | reverse complement strand
AACCGGATGCGCGTTTGGAATCGCATCGTCGGCCGCTGGTGCGAGCCGCAAGATCACATCGCCCGCGTCCTTGGCCGCCATGTTGAGAAGCCCGCTCCGGGGATCCCGGTGATAGGTCTCAAACGCCTCCGCCCAAGCGATCGCGTCGGCAAGATAATCGCGCGCGGAACCAAGGGCTGGCGCCCAATTGCGGGTTTCGTGCAACGCAAGCGCGGCGCGGATCATCGCGGCATGATCGAGCGCGAGACCAGGTGTCGCGAGAACGCCCGCGCGCCAGCCATGCGCGAGGCGTTTGTTTCCTTCCGCGTCAGTGAACTGCATCGCCGAGACGATGAAGCCGTAAGCATGCGCGGCAAGCGCTATCCATTCCGGTTCGTCGAAAAGCGTGGCGGCATTGACGAGCGCGGCGATCATCAAGCCGTTCCAATCCGCAAGAATTTTGTCGTCGCGGCCGGGGCGAACGCGCTTTTCCCGCGCGTAAAACAGGCGTTGCCGCAAAGGCGCAAGCCGGGCTTCTTCCGCAAGCGATGGAGGCTTTGCTGCGAGGCGGTTCAGAATGATTGCGCGATCATGCGCTTCGTCTTCCCAATTGCCGCTTGGCGAGGCGTCATAAAATTTGCCAAAAAACGCCGCGTCCTCTTGCCCAAGCAGGGCCTCGATCTCGGCATAAATCCAGACATAAAATTTGCCTTCGACTCCCTCGCTGTCGGCATCGAGACTGGCGCAGAACGCGCCTTCCGCATTGGTCATATCGCGCTGGAGCCACGCAACCGTTTCTCGCGCCCTCGCGCGAAAAAGCTTATCGCCGAACTCATGATGGCAAAGCCCCAAGAGCTCGAGGATCTGGGCATTGTCGTAGAGCATTTTTTCAAAGTGCGGCACGAGCCAGCGTTCATCGGTCGCATAGCGCGCATAGCCGCCGCCGAGATGATCGTAAATGCCGCCTTCGGACATTTTGGTCAGCGTCAATTTGACGAGATCGCGGTAGGGGGCATTGTGCAGCCTTGCGCCGGCGCGCCAGAGCAATTCGAGAATCGGCGTATTCGGAAATTTCGGCGCCCCGGCGAGGCCGCCATGGACGGGGTCGATGAGGCGGGCGATTTGCGGCGCGAGCCCGTCCACTTGCTCCAGAGTTATCGCGGCCGCGCCAGACGCGGCGGATTTCGAAAGCTCGCTTCGGACGAATTTTGTATTTTGCGCGATCCGGTCGGGATCGGCGCGGAAGGCTTCGGCGACGGTTTTTAACACGCTCACGAAGGAAGGCCTGCCATACTGCGCGGCCTTGGGAAAATACGTGCCGCCCCAGAACGGTTCGCCGCTTGGGGTCAAGAACATGGTGAGAGGCCAGCCGCCGCGTTCGCCGAAAGCGTGCAAAGCCGTCATATAGATATGATCGATATCAGGGCGCTCCTCGCGATCGACCTTGATGCTCACGAAAAGCTCGTTCATCACCGCCGCGGTCGCTTCATCCTCAAAACTCTCATGCGCCATCACATGGCACCAATGGCAAGCGGCATAGCCAATGGAGAGCAGGATCGGTTTGTTTTGCGCCTGGGCCTCCCGGAGCGCCGCCTCGCCCCACATCCGCCAATGCACGGGATTCTTGGCGTGCTGCAGGAGATAAGGGCTCGCGGCGTGGCGAAGCTCGTTTTGGCCGGATGGAGGCATGGGCAAACTCAATCCTTAGCGCAGGTCCGCTTGGCCGAAAACGAGGGATCTTTGTCCTTGTCGCGGATGCGATCACGAAGGACAATAGCGCTATGAACACACTACTTCCAAATCCAGCATCGCAAGAGATTACCCGGTCCCGCCGGATCGGAGTCGTGATCTACCCGGATTGCGATATCGTCGATGTGTGCGGACCCTGCGACGTGTTCCACTACGCGGAATTATATTTGCGACGGTTCGGAAGAACCAACGAGCCCGGCTACCATTGCGATATCCTGGCCGCCACCCCCGGACCCGTTCGGACGAGTTGCGGAATCGAGCTCGTTGCGACCCACGGTTACTGTGACGTGAGGGACGGTGTGGATACCTTGGTCGTGGTGGGTGGCATGGCTGCCGAGCAGGCCAGCAAAGATTCGTCCCTCGTCGAATGGGTGGGTTCGATGGCGCCGCGGGTGCGGCGTATGGCGTCGATTTGTAACGGCACATTCATCTTAGCGGCGGCGGGCCTCTTGCATCATCGGCGCGTGACGACACACTGGCTGTTTTCAGAACTCCTCGCGACAGCATACCCGTCGACAGAGGTTGATTCCAGCCTCCTCTTCGCGCGCGATGGTAATATCTACTCTTCGGGCGGGATCACCGCGGGGATCGATCTCGCCCTGGCCCTCGTGGAAGAAGATCACGGCCGGGAAATTGCGCTCGCGACCGCCCGGATAATGGTGGTTTTTCCCCGCCGTCCCGGCGGCCAATCCCAATTCAGCGCCTATATAAAATTGGAAGCGAAGAACCGGCCAGACATCAGCGAACTGCAAGCCTGGATCCTAGGCCACCCCGGGGAGGACCTGAGTATACAAGCGTTGGCGGATCGCATGGCCATGAGCCCGCGTAATTTCACCCGGCTTTTTCGCGGCGAGACCGGCGACACACCGGCGCAGTTTACCGAACGGGCGCGGGCCGATGCGGCCCGCTTGAAACTCGAACAAACCGTCGTGCCGGTCGAGACCATCGCCGAGGAGTGCGGCTTCGGTAACGCCGAACGCATGCGGCGCACATTTCAGCGCCTTTTCGAGGTCAGTCCGCACGACTACCGGGCGCGGTTTCGATCAACCCTGCTCAACTGAATTCTAAAATAGAGCCTGCGGCGGCGCACCCCCTGATCAGGGGGCGCGGAGGAAGCAGTTTTGCGCTTTCCTTTCGCCCCACTTCTCTCCCGGCCCGCGAAAATACCGGTCCCACGGAAAATATTAAGGAGAAAACCCATGCGAATTCTCTTTCTGACATCGGCGCACAACAGTCTCAGCCAGCGTCTGTGGATCGAGCTTTCCGAGCGCGGCCACCACATCTCCGTCTGCGTCGCGGAGACGGACGAGGCAATGATCGCCGCTGTCACCCGCGAGGTGCCGGAACTAATCATCGCGCCGATGCTGAAAATCTCCATTCCGGAGGAGGTCTGGTCCCGCCATCTCTGCCTGATCGTGCATCCCGGCATAAAGGGAGACCGGGGCCCCTCCTCGCTCGACTGGGCGATCGCCAACCAGGAGCAGGTGTGGGGCGTAACGATCCTGGAGGCGGCGGACGCGTTCGATGCCGGCCCGATCTGGGCCTCGCACGAGTTCACCATGGCGGCCGATCCTCCCGCGAAGAGCAGCCTCTATCGTGGTCGGGTCACCGAGGCTGCGGTGCATGGCGTTCTCGAAGCGATCGCCAGAATTGAATCGGGGGAGTTCCGGTCCGGCTCCTGGCAGCCCGAGAAGCTGTCCGATGTGCCGCCCCAAGGTTCGCCCGCTTTGCGCGGTTGTCTCCGTCCGCCGATGCGGCAGGCCGACCGTGCCATCGACTGGATGCAAGACAGCACGGCGATGATCGTGCGAAAAATCCGCGCGGCGGACAGCGCTCCCGGAGTGCTCGGCACGGTCCTCGGCAGAAATTGCTTCCTCTATGGGGTGCATGAGGAGGAGCGCCTAAACGGCCCCCCCGGCCAGGTTCTGGCCAAGCGCGATGGCGCGATCTGCATCGGCACGATCGATGGCGCTGTCTGGATCTCGCATCTGAAGGCCAAGGCCGAGGCCCGGGGGGTGATCAGCCTCGCCCAGCCGTGGTTCGGCGATGCCGGTCCCTACCCGCCCGCCGGGATCAAGCTGCCGGCGGCGCAGGTCCTGGG
>JBAUNU010000323.1:0-1516 GCA_049579405.1 Methylocella sp. | reverse complement strand
CAGCTGCTGCCCGCGCGCCAAGGCGCGGGAAGGCGCCGCCCGCGCCAGAGCCGCCGCCGGATCGGTTTTGAGCGAATCCCGAAACGCACCGTTGAGATTGCCGGTTACGATGCCGGCGGTCAATTCGATGTCGGTGAAGGCATCCGTTACGGCGCGATCATGCGCCTCGTGCGTCACAACGACCGTGACCGCGACAAGCGTGCCGGCAAAGAGCGCCACCATGGCGGGCACCGCGCGCCGCACCCAAATTTCGCGCTGGGCTAAACGTAGACTGGCGGGTTGCGCCGCCGTGCAGGCAAGTCCCCGCGCTGCCCCCGCTCGCATGGGAGCATGCGCGGAATCCGCGCGCGCCATGTCAGGCCCCCTCGAAACCGACCGGAGCGATGTGCCGCATCTCTCCGAATCGATTTCATCAGAGTCTCACTTTTTTGTTTTGTCCAGATATTAATTAAAAATGAACGCAAATTTGATCGTTACCCGGAAGAGAGCGGCCGCGGGAAGCCGGGCAGAAGGATGACAACCCAAGGCAGGGCCGTGACGCTAAACGGTCACGAGCACGATGGCGAAACCATCGTGGCCCTTGGCCCCGACGGTTTGGATCGCCGTGGCACAGACGCCGGGCTCGACGGCGAGCATTTCATTGAAGCGGCGTATCCCCAAAATATCGGGATCGTGGCTTGCGGCATCGATTACCCTGCCGTCGCGCACGACGTTATCGACGAGGATGAGACTGCCGCGCCGGGATAATTTGCGGGCGAACCTGAAATACTCGGGGATGCTTTGCTTGTCGGCGTCGATGAAGGTGAGATCGAAGGCGCCGCCGCCCTCAGCGGCGATTTGTGGCAGCGTCTCCTGTGCGCGGCCAACCCGCAGATCCACCATGGCATCCAAACCAGCGCGCGAAATATTCGTGCGCGCCACTTCGGCATATCTGGGGTCGGCCTCGAGCGTGATCAGGCGGCCATCGGCGGGCAGCGCCCTGGCGAGCCAGATCGTGCTGTAGCCGCCGAGCGTGCCAATCTCCAAGATTCTCCGCGCGCCTTGGAGGCGGGCCAAGAGGTGCAACAGCTTGCCTTGGTTTGGCGTAACTTGGATGGCCGGAAGGCCCGCGGCGCGGCTCGCCTCCAGCGCCGCGTCCAACTCCGGGTCGGGCGGCACGAGCATGTCCGTGATATAGCGGTCAACCTCGGTCCAGAGCGCCTCGGGCATGTTGGTTCCTCAAGCTTTGCGACAACGATGGTCAAGCGAGCGAGCGTTCGGCGATGTCCTTGACATCGGGAGAGAGCCCGGCCGCGCCGGCGACGTGGCGCAGCGCCGCCTTGGCGAGAGCTCGCCGTTTGGGTTCCATCGTCCGCCAGCTCTTGAAGGCCGAAAGAAGGCGCGCCGCGAGCTGCGGATTTTTGGCATCGACATCCAGCACAATTTTCGCGACGAAATCATAGCCGCTGCCGTCTTCCGCGTTGAACTGGGTCGCATTCATGGCGGCGAACGAGCCAACGAGCGAGCGCATCCGGTT
>JBAUNU010000322.1:0-1750 GCA_049579405.1 Methylocella sp. | reverse complement strand
GATGACGCATCGCGGCGAGCCGGTGGATCTCGCCGCCATCCGCCGCGCGGGCCTGCTCACCGTGGAGGGCGAAAACGACGATATTTCCGGGATCGGCCAGACCCGCGCCGCGCATGACCTTTGCACCAGCATTCCGCCTTCGATGAAGGCGCACCATCAGCAGGAAAAGGTCGGTCATTTCGGGGTGTTCAACGGTTCCCGGTTCCGCAACGAGGTCGTGCCCCGCATCCGGGAATTCCATGCCTCGTTAAGGCCTCCAGCGAGAGCCCTGAGGCTTGTCGAAAACAGCTGAGAACGTGGGACCCCGGATCCAAGCGAAGCCGCGACGCCCTCCCAAGCTAATGATCCCATTTGATCGGGAAGGGTGCGCGCAGCTCCGGATAAAAGCCCAGCTCTTCGTTTACTTCGTGCCTTGCATGGTGCCTTGCATGGCGGCGATCGCCTGTCCAGCCGGCTTGAAGGCTGCCTTGGCGAGGTTAGAATGGAGTTCGCCCATTTTCGTTGCCTGCGCGACGAAGTCGGCGTACGCCGACTTGGCATATTCTGTCTGGATCTGAACCACGGTGTCGAACGACTTGGCGCCGAGCAGTTTTTCGCCGAGGGCCAGCCGGGTTTCCACTGACTTTTTCGTATAGTCAGCCCCTTCGGCGAAAATGGCCTGAAGGGTCGTCATAAAGTCATCGAGTTGTCCGTTTCCTGTGCTTTGTATACTGTCACTCTCTTTAGTCATTTCATCTCCTCCCGGTTTAGTGCTGTCACGTCTAACAACGCCATGCGCAACTTTAGCAACGTCGTCTCATTTAGCCAAAGAATCTTTTAGCGTCGATATGTCGACACTTCTTTAGCTCCCGACCGCTAAAATCGGCGAATTCTTTGGGAATGCTGAGTTCAACGTTTACCGTAATGCACAATTTACGATAAAAGTCAATGTTTTATTTCCATGCAACATAAATCAGGATCACGATACGGCCACGGCGGCGATAACCGGAGACGTTCTTCGCTTCCGCTTCGGTGGCGCACCTTCGCAGGGCTCAATCGCTGTCGCCGCCTGCCAAGGATTTTGAAAAGCTCACCCGAGACGTCCTCGCCTTTTGAGTCCTCTGCCGCAGAGACACGGCAATCGCGAGCACGGCGATCCAGACGGAAAAGGCGCTGACGAACGGAAAACGCGCGAAAAGCGGCGGCGCGATTGTTTGCGGCAGACCGCCATCGAGCACGCCCTCGGCGCCAAGTGGCAGTTCGGCCAAAACGCGGCCATAGGGATCGACAATCGCGGAAATTCCGGTGTTCGCGGCGCGGATCAAGGGCAATCCCTCCTCGATCGCGCGCAGCCTCGCTTGTGCGAAATGCTGGTAAGGGCCGGTGGTCGTCCCAAACCATCCGTCGTTCGTCACGTTGAGAAGCAATCCCGGACGCGGCGCCCCGGCGGGCACAACCTCGCCCGGAAAGATCGCCTCGTAGCAAATCAGCGGCGCGACGGCCGGCAATCCAGGCACAACCAAAAACCGCGATTTTGAACCCGCCTCGAACCCGCCAGGGACATGCACGAGTTGACGCATGCCGAGACGGTCGAAGACGGTCTCAAATGGCAAATATTCGCCGAAAGGCACGAGATGCACCTTGTCGTAGCTGTCGAGAATATGTCCGCCGCTGGCGATGACTTGAATGGCGTTGAAGTACCGGGCGCGGCTGGACGCGGACCGCCGCGCCTCGTCGTCCGCACGCGCGGCGCCGGTGACGAGAACCGTAT
>JBAUNU010000321.1:0-7799 GCA_049579405.1 Methylocella sp. | reverse complement strand
GCCCTCGATGTCTTGCCTCGTGACCGAATGGCCGTCCTCGAAGCGGAGCAGGTTCTCGAGCAATATCTTCATCGAAACCGGCAGTTCCGACACGCAGGGAAGCCCATGTTTCTCCGCCGCCTTGAGCGAGAAATAATGGTAGGTCTTGCCGGCCACCGCGAGTTTCTTGCGGCATTTGAAACTATCGAGCGAGGTCATCGGAATTTTCCCAGCAAAGCCAATCTGTAAAATGGGAGGCTTGTCCGCTTATAAATAATTTTTCCGGCGCGAGCTACACGGATGATAGATGAAAGCGTTATTTCGGCGGCTCGGCCCGCCCCCGGTATACTCATCATGCGGCTTTCTGCCTCAAGGCTAACCGTCGAACGCGGCGGCCGGATCATCTTTGCAAATCTCTCGTTCGGGCTCGATGCGGGCGGTAGCCTGACCGTCACGGGGCCCAACGGCGCCGGAAAATCGACTCTCTTGCGTGCTCTCGCCGGGCTGTTGCCGCTCAGTGGGGGCACGATCTCCTGCACGCCCGTAGCCGGCGGCGGGACACTCGCCGAACACGCCCATTACATCGGCCACGCCGATGCCCTCAAAGGCCTTCTCACCGTCGCCGAGAATTTGGAATTTCTTGCCGCGATTCTCGATGCCGGAGATGGCGGCATGCCGGTCGAAACCGCGCTCGCCGAGTTTGGCCTTTCACATGCCGCAAATCTTCCGGTGACCTATCTCTCGGCCGGACAAAAACGGCGTGCCGCGCTCGCCAAACTTCTTGTCGTGAAGCGCCCGGTGTGGCTTTTGGATGAGCCCTCGACCGCCCTCGATGCCGCCTCCCAGGCGCTGATGGCGGAACTCATGGCGGCGCATTTGGCGCAAGGCGGCATGATCATCGCCGCCACCCATGCCAAGCTCGGTCTCCCAGGCCAGGAGCTGCGGCTCGGGGCGACTGCATGAGAAATTTGCGGGACGCGCCGGCAAGCCCCGCGCTGGGATCGAGTCTTTATGCGCTTTTCGTTCGCGATATACGGGCCGGACGGCGGATCGGTGGCGGCGCCAGCCTCGGCGTGGTTTTTTTTCTTATCCTCGTCACCCTGAGCGCTTTCGCGGTCGGCCCGGATCTTGCGCTTCTCGGCAAGATCGCTCCCGCGATTCTTTGGATCTCCGGCCTGCTCGCGACCTTGCTTGGGCTCGACAGGCTGTTTCAGGCCGATCACGAGGATGGTTCGCTCGATATCCTTTTGACCAGCGGCACGCCGCTGGAATTGATCGTTCTTGTGAAATGTCTCGCGCATTGGATCCTGACCGGTCTGCCGCTTGCCGCCGCCGCGCCCTTTTTTGGCCTCATGCTCGACCTGCCGACGAACCAGCTTTGGAGTGTCACCCTTTCGCTCGTTGCGGGCACCCCTGCCCTGACCTTGATCGGCGCGATCGGCGCGGCGTTGACGGTCAGCCTGCGGCGCGGCGGACTTTTGTTCGCAGTGTTGATTTTGCCGCTTTGCGTGCCGGTTCTGATTTTCGGCGTCGCGGCGGCCGGAGCGGGGGCGGGTTCGATGGTTCCGTTCGCAACCCCCTTTCTGATCCTTTGTGCCTTGACCCTGATCGCGATCGCCGGCGCGCCTTTCGCGGCGGCCTTTGCTTTGCGGCAGACAAGCACGTGAGTGGCGTCGCGCCGGGGCACGAAAATCCGCAGCCGGTCAGCGAAATTTCGACAGTTAAGCGGTCGTTCCCTCCGGCCGGCCGATATGATAAGGGAAACCGGTCTGAAACATTCTAAATTCGATCGTGGGCCGTATTCATTCGAGAACCCTGCGGGAGAAGGCGTCCATGAAAGCTTTTCTGCTGACCACCTGCGTTTTCGGTGCGCTCATGATGGCAAGCGGCGCTCCATCCCCGGCGGCCGGTCTCTCCCGCACCGGAGACTACAAGTTGAGGCTCGCCGATGACTGCGAGACGAATTGCCGGACGAATGCAAATTCCTGTAGAGCGCAATGCGCGGATCCCGAAGAACAGGAACAGTGCATCGTTAATTGTGGTAAATCGGAGTGCAATGCTAATTGCGATAAGTTCGAGCGCTCCTGTAATCAGCACTGTCCAAGTTCCAAAAGCTGACCGAGTCATGGCAGCGTTGCGCTTCGCCAAGTTTGGCGGCAAATTTCTAGCGCGCTACCTCTTTGTCGCAGGATCACTTTGAAAACAGCGCCCGCGCCTCGGCGGACAGGACCCCGCCAGTGATCGCGATAGTGGCGAAAGGGGCTGCGTCCGCCACCTGCGGCTGGTCAGCATGATCTGCCCAGCTTCGTCGCGCGTTCGTCGAACCGAGGCAGCGAAGACCACCCGCCGATGCCACACCAAAGAATAGCGCTCCTGCACATCGGACAAGGTTCGCCTGCTAGCTCTAGTGCCCTTCAATGGCCGCCGGGCGATCTTGTCCACTACCGGCGCAACTATATAGAGCATCGGCAGCCGGCCCGCAAAGAACCAGCGAGTTTACCCGGCGTATTCGCTCATGCGAGTCAAAGGCTGGGCATGATTTGGTCGTCGTCCAGCGAACCTTCCTCCGCCGGCTCGCCGCCCTCCTCCGGCGATCCCTCCGGCTCGATCTTGATGCTGAGCCTGCCGCCTTCCTCGATCGCCGCGCGTCGCAAGGTCTCCTCGGCCTGCCTCACCTCGTGCTGGCGTTTCCACAGCGCCGCGTATAGCCCATTTCGCGCCAGCAGCGAGGCATGCGCGCCACGCTCCACGATCCTGCCCTTGTCGAGCACGATGATCTCGTCGGCATTGACGATTGTCGAAAGCCTATGCGCGATCACGAGGGTTGTCCGGTCCTTGGCGACAAGATCGAGCGCGTCCTGAATCTCGCTTTCGGTGAAGGAGTCGAGCGCCGAGGTTGCCTCGTCGAGAACGAGGATCGGCGGCCCCTTCAAAAGGGTTCGGGCGATGGCGACGCGCTGCTTTTCGCCGCCCGAGAGTTTTAGGCCGCGTTCGCCGACCTGCGCCTCGTAACCGCCCGGAATTTGTTCGATGAAATGGTCGATTCGCGCCAGGCGCGCTGCCTCGCGCACCTCGGCGTCGCTCGCCTCAAACCGGCCGTAACGAATATTATAGGCGATGCTGTCGTTAAAAAGTACCGTGTCTTGCGGGACCATGCCGATCGCCGCGCGAAGCGAGGTTTGGGTCACCATCGCGATATCTTGACCGGCGATAGTGATTCGCCCCGAGGAAGGCTCGTAGAAACGGAATATCAGCCGCGAAATTGTGGATTTGCCGGCCCCCGAGGGACCGACAATCGCCACGGTTGTTCCGGCCGGCACGTCGAAACTCACGTCCTTCAGAATTGCCCGGCGTGGGTCGTATTTGAAAGACACATGCTCGAACGAAAGCCGGCCGTTCGTCACCGCAAGCGGCTTCGCGCCCGGGCGATCCTCGACCTCGGGATGCTGACCGAGAATGGCAAACATCATCTCGATGTCGGTCGCCGATTGCCTGATCTCGCGATAGACGACGCCCATGAAGTTCAACGGCTGATAGAGCTGAATCATCATCGCATTGATGAGGACGAAATCGCCGACCGTATTGGCGCCGCTCTCGATGCCGGCAATGCCCATCGCCATCGCCGCCGTCAATCCACAGGTAAAAATGACCGCCTGTCCCGCGTTGAGCCAGGCCAGCGACGTGTAGGTCTTTATGCTCATGCGCTCGTAACGGGCGATGGAGTTGTCGTAGCGCTGCTTCTCGCGCTCCTCGGCATTGAAATATTTGACCGTCTCGAAGTTGAGCAGGCTGTCGATCGCCTTGGTATTTGCATCGGTATCGCTCTCATTCATTGCCCGCCTTATCGCGATCCGCCAATTGGTCGCCGCGGCGGTGAAGCCCATGTAGGCGAGGATCATCAACGTCACCACGGCGGCATAACGCCAATCGAATTGGTAAAGAAAAACTGCCAGGATCAAGACGAATTCGACAATCGTCGGAACCGCCGTCAGCATCGCCGTGCGCACGATCGTCTCGATCGAATTGCGGCCGCGTTCAAGGATCCGGGTGAGACCGCCGGTCTTGCGTTCGAGGTGAAAGCGCAGCGACAGCAAATGCAAATGCGAAAATACGTCGCGCGCGAGACGGCGCACGGCGTGCATCGCGACATCGGCGAAGATCGCATCGCGGGCCTGGCTGAGGAGCGCCATCAAGATGCGCAGACCGCCATAAAGAAGCGTGAAGGCCAGCGGACCCGCGATCACGGCGGAAAGGGAAGCCCGCGCCGGACCGGTCAAGGCGTCCGTCGCCCATTTGAAGGAATAGGGAACGGCGATCGTGATGACCTTCGCGGCCAGCAGCAACGCCACGGAGGCGAAAATCCGCAGCGTCAAGTCACGCCGCCCGGACGGCCAGATATAGGGCCAGAGCTTGCCGAGTGTCGAGCCCCGCACTGGTTTAGCGGGAGCCTTGGCTTGAGGCGCCGGAGCATTGAAAAAGAAAGGACGCGTCATGTGGCTCGCTTGCCGGCGAAGGCTCATAATGGACCCGAAGCGCTCAAAGGCGGAGGGTGATCGGCGATCATCCTCTAGGCTTTTTGATCTCGCATTACCATGATCCGCGAAATGATTCCCACTTGCGGCGCCCCGCGCTGCCTTCGGTTGCCAGCCCCGCTTGACCCACTATGGGCGGCGCGCGACAAGCAGACGATGTCGTCGAAACACATCGCCATCGAGACTCGCACCCGCCTCGTTCGCAATATTTGCGTGTATTGCGGCTCCGCGAAGGGTGCGGACCCAATTTACGAAGCGGCCGCGCGAAGGCTTGGCGAGATAATGGCAAAGGCCGGGGTTGGTCTCGTTTTTGGCGGCGCCGGAGTCGGACTTATGGAGGCAATCGCCAGCTCGGTTCTTGCCAACGGCGGCCACGTCACCGGCATTATTCCAAATTTCTTGGTCGGCAGGGAAGGACCCCTGCCAGAAATCCACGAATGCCTTGTCGTCGGCAACTTGCACGAGCGTAAGCGTTTGATGTTCGAGCGCGCCGACGCTTTCGTCGCGCTGCCTGGCGGTATCGGAACCTTGGAGGAGCTGACCGAGCAATTGAGCTGGGTCCAGCTCGAGCGTCACACCAAACCCGTCGTGATCGCCGACATTGCCGGCTTCTGGCAGCCGTTGCTGCGGCTTTTCGCGCATATGCGGGAGCGGCGATTTATCCAGTCTTCCCTGGAGGTTCGCTATCTTGTTGCCGAAAAGATCGAGGATATTGTGCCGATGATCGAAACCGCCGCGGCCAAGGCCGCGGTTCTCGGCACGCGCAAGGAGACCGTCGATCCGCGCTTATGAGCTTGTTTTTGGGTATTGAAGCTGGCGTAAGCGGTAAAAGGCCATGGCCTGTGATGGCGAGGGCAAGGTGACGCTCGATCGCGAACCCGTGGATTCCGCCTTCGCGGTGGATCCGTCGCATCGTCTGACCGTTCCGGCGGAACGCCAGCCGCGCGCGCCGTCTGCCCTAATTCTCGCGGCGTGTTTGGCTGCTCATGCATTGATTTTGGCAATCATTGTTTTCGAGGATTTCTCCATCACCCGCGAGCCCACCCTCGCCGAAGAAATTCCGGTGGAGATCGTCGCCGAGCTCCCGCCCGAGCAAATAGCTCCCCCTCCGCTGCCCGATCTCATCATCCCGCCCGTGGTGAAGGAGAAGCCGCCGCCCGACAAGTCCCAGCTCGATGACGTCCAAGTCGCGCATGACGCGCCGGTCTCGGGCAATAACGATCAAACCCACAAGGGAGAACCTGACAAGGAAACGCAGGCGCCTCGCGTGGCGCCACCTCCAAAGCTCGCGGCGCCGCAGCCTCCCCAAGAAAAGCCCGAGCAGGAAAAGGCCGCGACTCCATCAAACGAGAAAACGGCCAATCCCTCGCCGCCAGCGGAGCCGCAAAAACTCGCCGACGACGCCCCGGACGCCGAGGCTCTCGACAGGGCGCAGCCTGAGGCCCCTGCCAAGCTGCAAAAAAAGCAGGCGCCGCAAGTCAGCAAAAGCCCCCCAGCCCAAGGCAAAAAGGCGACGGTTGCGCAACAGCTCGCCGCTTTGTCTCCGGCGCCGAACTATTCTATTGGGGCGGCGGCCAAGGCCGCGCCGGTCAGCGGCGGAACCGAAAAGGCGAGCTATGAGTCATTGCTGATGGGATTGATAACCCGCCAATTGCATCTTCCGCCGGAACTCCGCGCGCAGCATTTAATTGCCGTGGGACAAATCGGTCTTTTCGTCGATGAGCTAGGCCATCTTACGCATCAGGCGTTCTACCAGAAGAGCGGCGAGCCCGCCCTCGATACCGCGTGGATGGCGGCGGTCCGCCGCGCGGCGCCTTTTCCTGCTCCTCCGAGAGGCCTGCCGCATGGGTTCATTCTGCAATATTCGAACCAGAATTAACCCACATTCCCCACGGGAGCCCTGCTGAACTTGACGGCCGCAACTTCATCCTGCGCAAGTCCGTCAGAAGCCAATGACCGGGCGGGCGGCGGCCGGGCGATCAGGAAGGACTCCGTGGGAACAATGCCCAGGTATGGCGGGCTATCTGCTCATCTTCCTGCGAGGCGAGAACGAGCACCTGGCAGCGCGATGCGGGATCGTTGATGGGATTGTTCGCTGACCGGTTCCGAGCTTCGTCGAGACTGACGCCGATCCATGACAAGCCTCCGCAGATCGCGGCGCGTGCTTCCCCATCATTTTCTCCAATACCGCCGGTGAAGACAATCAGGTCGACTCCATCAAGCGCAGCGATCATCGCTGCCACCTGCTTGCGCACGGAATAACAGAACATTTGAATGGCAAGTCGTGCATCGACGTTTGATGACGCGGCCTCACGCAGACGCCGCATGTCGCTGCCAACGCCCGAAATTCCCAGGAGGCCGGAACGGTGATCGACCAGCTCTTCGAGCATGGCCGCGTCGAACTTTTTTTCGCGCATCAGATACACCAAAACACCTGGATCGAGATCGCCGCTGCGCGTGCCCATGATCACCCCGCCGGTTGGGGTCAATCCCATGCTGGTGTCGATCGATTTACCGCCTTTGACCGCGGTGACACTTGCGCCATTGCCGAGATGCGCGATTACCAGGCGGTCCGGCAGATCGTTCGCAAGTTGGTGCACGATCGATTCGCACGAAAGGCCGTGAAACCCGTAGCGTTGGACGCCCGCCAATTGCAAGTCCTTGGAGATCGGAAGAACACGTGCGACCGCCGCCAATTCGGCGTGAAAGGTGGTGTCGAAACACGCCACCTGTGGAAGCCCAGGAAAATGCCCTTGTGCGAAGCGGATGACCGACAGAGCCGATGGAGTATGCAGCGGCGCGAAGGCGGCAGCGGCTTCAACTTGCCGTAGGACAGAATCATCAATGAGGCAATGCTGCCGGAGCTTCGGTCCGCCATGCACGATTCGATGCCCGATCGCCGCGGGTGCCGGCATCTTGGAGTCGGCAAGAAGTCTTCCGATGCGGATGATCGCTTCCCGTTGGCTGGGAATGGATACCGTTTCGGAGAGCAACGCATTGTCGCGCGAACAGTGCGCATAGAATTTACCTTTCTCGTCGCCGATCAGCTCAGCCTCGCCGTAGAGCAGCATTTCGGTCCGTGAAGATCCGACGCGGTACAATCCGAACTTGAGCGAGGAAGAGCCGCTGTTCAGCGTGAGTATATTCGACCCTGGTTCAGCGTCCGTCATGCCGTATCCCGCCGGAATCACGCGCTCACAAGTTCCAGCGCCAGTCGCGGACCTCAGGCATGTCGTCGCCATGTTCGCTGATATAGAGCTTGTGACGCTCCATGGTCGTCCAGTAACG
>JBAUNU010000320.1:0-7644 GCA_049579405.1 Methylocella sp. | reverse complement strand
GCATATGTCGCCTCGAGATCGATGATGTCGCGCAACAAAACCTAGCCGTCGTTCACTTCGAAGCGCCAAATAATAATTGCCAGAAAGGTGAGCGGGCTTTCTCAAAGTCCTGCGATCATCGCCTCGCGGCCGGCCTCGATGCGCTTGGCGATGGCGATTTCGCCCTCGCGCGACAAGAGTTCGACCGAGCCCATTTCTCGCAGATACATCCTGACCGGATCGTCGGTGCGATCGGCGGGTTCGGACGAACGCGTGGCGACCTGCTTCGCCTGCACGGCCTCGATGAGGTCGCCGCCCACCGCTTCCTCTTCCTCGCCGGATTCCTCGGACGATGCGTCGTCGTGCTCCTCGTTCTCGATGACATTGATGCCCATCTCGCTCAGCATCGCTAAAATGTCTTCGATTTGCTCGGAATTGACCTCTTCGGACGGAAGCACGGCATTCAATTCCGCGTAAGTAACAAAGCCCCGCTTCTTGGCGAGCTTGATCATCCGCTTGACCGCGGCATCGGTGAGATCGAGCAAGGGGCTGTCGGCGACTTCGACCGCGCCACGTTCCGCGCCGGGATTCGCACTGTCCTTTTTCGCCATCAAAGCCTCCAAATTTGCGGAAAATTACGGCAGACGCTCCCTAGCGCGAAAGCTTTACCAGCGCCTTGTCCTGGAGCATGTTCCGAAAAAGTTGACCGCCTTTGTCGAGACATGCCCCAACTCTTTGAATCTGAGCGATTCTTTTTCGATCAGATGATTCGATCTGATCGCGAAGCGCGGGGGCCGCGGCGCCCCGCGGGTCGAAAGGGCTGCGCGTCCCTGGAACCGGAAAAGAGCGGATGCGCGGTCAAAGCCCTTCTCCAACATCGTGTCCAGGCACCATGCTTCAACCGTCCACCTTCTAGAATTCAGTCGCGGCGCCGCCTCTGTTCCCAGGCATGGGGGACCGGCCGCCCAAACAACGTCCAGCTCCCCCCATCCGCTCATAAGGTTCCGCTCGGGCGCCCCGATTGCGCGCCATAGCCTTCCACTGCGGCCTCGATCCCGCCGAGTGCTGACAATTGCGCCTGAATATCCTTGAGACGGCCGAGATTGACCTCGCTGGAGTCCTTACCTAGAGCCAATTCAGCCAATTGCAACTCCCTATGTAACGTCCTGGCCCGGCGGTGCAAGCTCAAGGCTTGCTTTAAAACTTCGTCGGCGTCGGCGTCGGCGGCTCCAGCTTTGGCATACCAGTGCGACGCATGCGCCGCCATTCCGTCGAGCTCTCGCAGGATCGCGCCGAAACCTTGGCCCTCAATTGCGGCGCGAAGGCATGCCGCGTCTGGGCTTGGCGTGTCAAGCGGGGCTGCAGCCGCCGAGGAGGTCGAAAAATCAATGAGCGCAGTGCGCAACTTTCCCGCTTCGTCGCTTGAAAACGCGAGCTCGGCCAGGTCCTCGATGTGCCGCCCGATCAATCCCGGATGATTGAGAAGAAGCAATAAAATCAGCCCGTCGCGCGAGGGAAGGCGAGGCTTTCCCGGGCGAAGAAGCGGCGACGCCGCAAGGCTTGTACTGACCTCGGGCGGCGACGTAAAATTCGTTTTGGGCTGGAAATTGACTTTGGCACCGCCTCCCCGCGCTGTCTTAGGCGCTTTCACACTGGCGCCATAGCCGTCACGTCGAAACCGATATAGCCAATCCTTGAAGTAATACTGATACTGGCTCTGAAGCGTCTTATCCCTGATCCCGCCAGCGATCTCCATGAGTCGCCGCGTGAGCCGTTCGCGGCGTTCCGGCTCAGCGAAGTTTTTGTTTTCGGTCTCCAGCTTCCAAATGAACTTGGCGAGCGGCAGTGCCTGGGAAAGCACCTGCGAAACGGCCTCATGCCCGCCGGTGCGGACAAGGTCGTCCGGGTCCTCGCCCCCAGACAACAGCGCAAATCTGAGCGAACGGTTTGAGCCAACCAGCGGCAGCACCATGTCGATCACCCGGTACGCCGCCGTGCGTCCGGCCCTATCCCCATCGAAGCAAAGGATCGGCTCCTCCGCCATCTTCCACAAAAGCTCGCAGTGATCCGGCGTCAAGGCGGTCCCGAGGGCCGCCACCGTGGCGTCGAAGCCCGCCGACGACATCGCGATAACATCGACATAGCCTTCGACGACAATGAGTTGCCCGCCCGCATGCGCGGCGTTGCGCGCGCGATGATGATTGTAAAGGATGGCACCTTTGTGGAAGAGCGCGGTCTCCGGCGAATTCAGATATTTCGCCGGGGTGTCCGTGGCGAGCGCGCGGCCGCCGAACGCGACGACGCGCCCCCCGGGATCGTGGATCGGAAACATGATTCGATCGCGAAAACGATCGTAGGGAACCGCGATGTCCTCGCCATGGATCAAAAGGCCTGCCTCGATCATCGTTTGCGTGGGGATGCCCGCGCAAGCGAGATGGTCCCGCAAAGCATATCTTTTGGGCAAGGCGTAGCCCAGGCCAAACCGGCCTTGCAGCTCGGCATCAATCCCCCGGCCGGCGAGGTACGCGCGGGCCGCGCCTCCTTCTCCTCCGGCAAGCCGCGCGGAAAAATAGGACTGCGCGCGCGCCAGCACCTCATGCAGGCTCGCGCGGGCCTTTTCCTGTGCCGCCGCCTCGGGAGAGACCCGCGGCAGGGCAAGCCCCGCGTCCCGCGCGAGACGCTCGACGGCATCGGGGAACGAAAGCCCTTCGGTTTCCATGACAAAATCGAAAATATTGCCGTTTTTGCCGGCGGAAAAGTCAAACCACGCCATTTTCTGGTCGTTCACAAAGAACGACGGCGTTTTTTCCGCGTTGAAAGGCGAAAGCCCTTTCCATTCGCGCCCCGCCCGTACCAATTTGACGCGTCCGCGCACGACCTCCGATACTGGAAGCCTGGCTCTAATCTCGTCGAGAAAGGACGGCGGATATCGCATGGGCGCTCTTCCCAGCCAAATGGGCGGATTCGGCACGCCGCGTAAAGCGCTATCGTGCTTGTCCCCGCTGATTCACAGCCGGCGGGCTCACGGCCGGCGGGCGGGCGAATTGCCTACCTCCGGTGAAGCCTCGCAGTCTCTAAAAGGCGCACCTGCCAATCGTGACGTTCAAGCTCGGGATCGAGATGTTCCTCTAACGGGAACCCCACGCAAAGATAGGCGATGAGCTTCCAGCTGCATGGAACATCGAGAGTGCGGCAAACTTGGCTCGGGTCGAGGATCGACACCCATCCAACGCCAAGGTTTTCCGCGCGCGCACTACACCAAAAAGTGTGGATTGCCGCGACCACCGAATAATCCAAAGTCTCCGGCATGGTTTTCCGGCCAAGGCCGGAGCCCGCCTTCGTCGCATGGTCGCAGAATACGGCGAGATGAACCGGCGCCTCGCGCAGCCCCGATAATTTAAGGCTGGCATAGAGCGCCGCGCGTTCGCCTTCGTAGGATGCAAGCGCCGCCGCGTTGCAGGCCTTGAAGTTGGCAACGATAGCCTCTCTCGCGGCAAACGTTTCGACGCTGACGAAACGCCAGGGCTGGCTGTTGCCGACGGACGGCGCGAGGGCGGCGAGGCCCAAGAGTTTCTCGATGAGGGGGGATGGGACCGGGTCCGGCTTGAACCGGCGGACGTCGCGCCGCCATGCGAAAAGTATTGCCAAGCGGTCGCGGAACGCGCTGTCGAATATGGGCGGATCACCCTGTTGTTCCGCGCGCCTCACCGCCGCCTCCGCCGGACCGCATGGAGCGTCATAACGAGCGGGGCCAGCATATCAGGTCGCGAACCGGAAATGCAGCACGTCGCCGTCCGCGACGATGTAGTCCTTGCCTTCGAGGCGGATTTTGCCGGCCTCCCGCGCCCCCGCCTCGCCGTGAAAGGCGGCATAATCGGCATAAGAGATGGTCTCGGCGCGAATAAAACCGTTCTCGAAGTCCGTGTGAATGGCGCCCGCCGCTTGGGGCGCCCTCGTTCCTTGCGGGATGGTCCACGCGCGTGTCTCCTTGGGGCCGGCGGTGAAAAACGTAATCAGCCGCAAAAGCCCATAGCCCGCGCGAATGACGCGGCTAAGCCCGGGCTCCGCGAGGCCCGCCGCTTCGAGATACTCCTTCTGCTCGTCTTCGGCCAAAACCGCGATCTCGCTCTCGATTTTTGCCGAGACAATAACAACCGCTGCGCCTTCTTCGGCCGCGCGCGCCTCCACGGCGTTTGAAAACCCATTGCCGCGGCCAGCAGACTCTTCCTCGACATTGGCCACAAAAAGCACCGGCTTCGCCGACAAGAGCCCGAGACTTTTGAATAGCTTTTGCTCTTCCTCCTTGACCTCGGCAAGCCGCGCCGGTTTTCCCTCGCGCAATAGCACAAGACAGCGCCCCGCGAGCCCAAGTGTCTCCTTGGCCTCCTTGTCGCCTCCCTTGGCTTTTTTTTCCAGCGGGGCAAGGCGTTTTTCCAGGCTTTCCAAATCGGCGAGCATCAACTCGATCTCGATCGTCTCGATGTCGTCGAGCGGCGCGATCTTGCCTTCGACATGGGTAACGCCGCTATCCTCGAAGCAGCGCACGACGTGGGCGATCGCATCGCACTCGCGGATATTCGCCAGAAACCGGTTGCCGAGCCCTTCGCCCTTCGAGGCGCCGCGCACGAGGCCCGCTATATCGACAAAGGTGAGCCGGGTTGGAATGATTTCCTTGGAGTTGGCGATTTTCGCCAGAATTTCGAGCCGCGGGTCGGGCACTGCGACATCGCCGGTATTGGGCTCGATGGTGCAAAAGGGATAATTCGCCGCCTGCGCAGCCGCCGTCTGCGTCAGCGCATTGAAGAGTGTCGATTTGCCGGCGTTCGGCAGTCCCACGATGCCGCATTTGAAACCCATTTGTAAACTTGTCCTATTGCGCGAAGAGGCGCGCGGAAAACTCGGGCGCGAACGGATTGACGATCCGCATGCCGGAAATCACCCTGCCGTCCTGCATGTCCTCGGAGATAAAAAGCTTGCAAACCGGCCATGAGCGCCGAGGCGACAAGCAGGGCATCCCACCACTCGAGGCCCGCTTCATCCTGAACCGCCCAGGCTTTGGCGGTGGTTCGCGCATCGAGGGGAGCGATGCACCAAGGCATAAGATGCATGAGATAGGTTCGCGCCGCGTTCGCCGGAACCAGCCGCCGCCGCAGCGTGAGAATTTTGCAGCACTCATTTAGATTTTGCGGGCTCAGGGCCAAGGTATGGTTCGCTATGGTCCGCCTCACCAAATCCGCCGACATGGCGCGTTTCGCTGGCTCGGCCGGATCGAGGGCGTAAATCAATATGTTCGTGTCGATGAAGAGCCGCGCGGTCATAAAGCTCGTCCCGCTTGGACAAACCGCCGGCAAGGCCAGGGAAACCGGGACCGCTTAGGAAAATTCGAGGCCGGCGATCTGGTCTTTTCCGCGTCCCATGCGGGTTTCCAAAAGATCGCTCATGAAAGCGGAGATGCTCAAGCCCGCGTTGGCCGCTTTTATCCGCAGCCATTCGGCGACCTCCTCGCGCAGCGCGATGGTAACGTTTTTCATGACACGATTGTCGTGTAACACAGGTTCCGTGTCAGCCGCTAGACAACCGCGACCCAATCGCGCGCGAGGCTGTTCCAGCCAAGATAAGCGTCCAGCAGTCCGAAGGCCAAGAGCCCATAGCCCCAATATTCCAGGCGAAGCCCGAAGAAGTAGCTCAGCTTGCCGGGATGGTCGAGGGTTCTGCCGTAATAGACGCACGGCGGCCCCCAGAGCAAAAACGCCAAAACGCTGGCTGATTCCCGGCTCAGATGAAAAGCGGTGCCCACTCCCCCCGCTATGAATGCGGCAACGACAAAAAAGACGGCGACCAAATATCCAAAGCGCGTGAAGAAGAGCATTGGCTGACCCCGTGTTAGGTATGCGAAATTTCGTTCCATCATATCGCTGAAAGGCGGCTGCCGCCGCCAGTGCCAGTTCAACAGCCGACCGTTCCCATGATATTCAAGAGCGAACTCGCATTAAAGGCCAAAGCGGCGCCTTAACCGCAACGGCGGACCTCAGCGTGATCCTGGCCGATTGACCGGTTCCCGGGAACCCGAAACGGCCACGGCGGAGGGAACGGTTGCCGATCGGGTTTCGTTCCTTGGCGGCCCGCCGCCTCAAAGGAGCGAACCATGGCCGCAAAAGCAAAGACCAAGACTGGCAAAAAACCAAAGCAGGAAAACTCGGGCAACGACAAGCAAAAGCAGCTCGATCGCGAGCTTGCCGATAGCTTTCCGGCGAGCGATCCGCCCTCTGTAACGCAGCCCGCTGTCAAATCGGACGCTCCGGAAGGCAAACCTTCCAAAAAAGGATAGACCGGCCGCGCGACCACAAGTTTGCAATCGAAATGTCTTCGATGGGGTTCTTCGGACCGACATGGCCAGCGGGCCCCCTCCCGCCAAAACCTTCGGCAAATTCATGGCCGGTCCGCCAAGAATCGGCAGGCCATGCGGCCGACCGGCACCCGTACCCAAACCCCGGGCGCTCCTCGAGGTCCCGGCGCCGGGTCCGGCGCGAAAGGCCGCCGCCATCGAGCCATTTTTTTTCGAGTGCCCTCCTCGGCGCGTTGAACGAGATGACGCGATGCCGAGAAATCGTGTCGCGACACGCGGGCGGATAGAACGCCGGTTTGTCACGGGCGTCTTCACAAGATTACCCTGCGAAAGCTCCGCAATTCCATTGACGCCCAAGTTTTCCCATGGTATCCCAAATTGTCCCGCGCGGGTTTAAGACGCCGGGAGCGGGTTCCACGGCGCAGAACGGCGCTTCGCCGCCCGGCCGCGGGCCCGCGCAGCTGGGGTTGGGAGTGGACGGTTCTGGCGGATTTCTCTCGAACTACACAAGCAGGCTCGATGCCAAGGGCCGGGTCTCCATTCCGGCGCCGTTCCGGGCGGTGCTCGCGCGGGACGGGTTCGAAGGTCTCTATGTTCATCCCTCGCTCGATGTCGAAGCGGTGGATTGCGGGGGCCATGCCTTGCTGCGGGAAATTCACGAGCTTCTTCGTCCGCTCTCTCCCTATTCGGAGGAGCGCGATCTGTTTTCGACGGCTCTCATCGGCACCAGCGAGATTTTAAAGATCGATTCGGAGGGGCGGGTAAACCTGAGCGAAAGCGTCAAGGCCTGTGCCGGCATCGCCGCGGAGGTCACTTTCGTCGGGCACGATTTCAAGTTTCAGATCTGGGAACCGGGACGTTTTCGCGTGCATCTGGCGGAGGCCAAAAGCCGGCTGCATGATTTCAGAAGACAGCTCAGTGCCAGACACGTGGCGCCGGATTCGCCGCCGCCGCGGCCACATGGAGCACGGGAATGACATCGGGTCGCGGCGATGAGGCTAGCCTCGCCGCTGGCGGACCGGCCCGGCACGTTCCCGTGCTTCGTGACGAAGTCATCGCCGCGCTCGCTTTGCGCGAGGGTGGCCTTTATCTCGACGCCACCTTTGGCGCTGGCGGCTATTCGAAGGCTCTGCTCGCCTGGCCCAACACCCGTGTACTCGCGCTCGATCGCGACCCTGCCGCAATTGCCGGCGGAGCTTGGCTCGTGGCCGAAGCGGAGAGCCGGCTTTGTCTTGTAAAGGAGCGTTTTGGAAGGCTCGACCAGGTGGCGCGGCAGCGTGGGTTTTTTGATTTCGACGGCGTCGTGCTCGACATAGGCG
>JBAUNU010000319.1:0-4863 GCA_049579405.1 Methylocella sp. | reverse complement strand
CTCATGGACCGCATGGAAATCATCCGTATCGCCGGCTACACGGAGGATGAAAAGGTCGAGATCGCACGCCGCCATCTGATTCCGGCCGGGCTCAAGAAGCACGGTCTTGGGCCCAAGGAATGGTCAATCGACGACAGCGGTCTCATTACCATCATACGGCGCTATACGCGCGAGGCCGGCGTGCGAAATCTTGAGCGGGAACTCGCCAAACTCCAACGCAAGGCGGTCAAGCAGATCTTGACCGGCAAGACGAAGCAGATCGCGATCACCGAGGCCAACCTGCCGGATTTTCTCGGAGTTCCCAAATTCCGCTACGGCGAGGTGGAAACCGAGGATCAGATCGGCGTCGTGACGGGCCTTGCTTGGACCGAGGCCGGGGGCGAATTGCTGACGATCGAAGGCGTGATGATGCCCGGCAAGGGGCGCATGACGGTCACCGGAAATTTGCGCGACGTCATGAAGGAGTCGATTTCGGCGGCGGCCTCCTATGTCCGCTCGCGCGCGGTCGACTTCGGCATCGAGCCGCCGGTGTTCGAGCGGCGCGACATCCACGTGCACGTTCCAGAAGGCGCGACGCCCAAGGATGGCCCATCCGCGGGTGTCGCCATGGCGACGGCGATCGTCTCGGTCATGACCGGCATCCCGATCCGTCGCGACATAGCGATGACCGGCGAGATCACGTTGCGCGGCAGGATTCTGCCGATCGGCGGGCTCAAGGAAAAACTGCTTGCCGCGCTGCGCGGTGGCCTAAAGAAAATTTTAATTCCCGAGGAAAACGCCAAGGATTTGGTTGAAATTCCAAATCCGGTCAAGAACGCGCTCGAAATCATGCCGGTCTCGCGCATGGACGAGGTGCTAAGCCAAGCCCTGGTTCGCCGGCCGCTGCCGATCGTTTGGGAAGAGGAGGCGAAGCCGCCCGCTCCGCTTTCATCCGAGGAGGAAACCCCCGGCGCCATCACTCATTAGTCTAGTTGGAGCGTTTGCCAGAGCGAAGCCGGAACCCCTTCGTGGGATTGGGCAACGGGGGCGGATGGCGTCAATGTGCCATGTTCCAGGTCGCTCCCCACGCTTGCAGGGTCTTGCGAACCCACGGCATTTGCGGTCCGATCAGCACCGCCTCGGTCACGGCGCCGCATGCATACCCGTTGCTGCCCTTGGCCCTGATCGCCACGGCGACGAGCGCCGGTTGAGCGATGGCGAGGACCGGCGCGCCGGAATCGCCCGTGCAACCGCCAAGTCCGGTGCCATCCGGATCGGTTAACCAAACAAGGACCGGCGATTTCGGTCCGCTCGCCACGAGAATGCCCGCCCGCAAGACACCTGACGTTCCGCTCACCCTTTCATTCGCGCGGCCAAAACCTGCTATGCGAAACGGCTGCCCGGTCGCGATCCGGCCGGAATCCGTAAGTTCGATGGGTTTGAATGCGGTAGGCAACGGCTGGGCGAGGCGCAGAAGCGCAAGATCGATGGAAATCAAATGTTTTCGCCCGATTTTGGGCCTGAATTCGGGGTGAACGGCGATCGAAGCGACATCGACTAGAACCAGCTGGCTATGGCCGCCCCGGAATATCACCTGCGCGTCTGAAAGGTTGGAGACGCAATGGGCGGCAGTCAGGACAACCTCCGGAGCGATCACGCTCGCCGTACAAAAGCTCGCGCCGCCGCCGCTTTTGTCCAGTACCGTAACGACATAGGGTGCGAGTTCCGGGGCCTCTCGGGCAGGACCGACCAAAGCACATACCGGCGCCGCTAAAACCATGCCGGACAGACAAGCCAAGGCTGTGCCCAAAGCCACGCGCGGGGCCGGCAAAAAAGCCGCAAGTGAAACGATTCGAAAATAGCTGCGCATGATCGCAATGTTCATGGCTCATTCATTCTCGCCGCGCCAGCTTGAGGCATGGTTTATTTCATCGCGGTCACTGTCGCGGCCTATCTGGGCTCAAGCGCCGCGGTTCGGGCGGCACCGGAGGCGGACCGCGTCTGTTTCTCGACGGCCGAGACGCGCGAAAAGATTCTCGCGCATGGGCTCTTTGAGCCGTTTCGTGTCATGCGGAACGCGGCCAGCCGGTCGCAGGCGGACGCCATCGGGGTCAAGCTTTGCCGCTGGAGCGAGGAGCTCGTCTATGAGATGAGCCTTTTGCGCCGCGACGGCCGCGTCATTCACGTTTTCGTCAATGCCAAGACCGGACTGGTCATTGGTCCGAAGAATGAACATTGAATTCATCCGTGTTTAAGAACAAACGGCGGCGTTCGCGCCTTTCGTGCGACGCCAGGAGAAAGGTTTCTCACGTGAAACATTGCTTTTGCGAAGGGGCACTGAAGCATGCGGTTGCTCGTCGTCGAGGATGACAAGGACCTCAACCGCCAGATCGTCGCCGCGCTTACGCGGGCGGGCTATGCCGTCGACCGCGCCTTCGATGGTGAAGAAGGTTGGTTTTTGGGCGACACCGAACCTTACGATGCCGTCGTCCTGGATTTAGGCTTGCCCAAAAAGGATGGTACTTCCGTGCTCAGTGAATGGCGCCGGGCGGGCCGCGCCATGCCGGTGTTGATTTTGACCGCCCGCGACCGGTGGAGCGACAAGGTTCAGGGTTTCGACGCCGGGGCTGACGATTATGTCGCAAAGCCCTTCCATATCGAGGAAATCCTTGCCCGGCTGCGCGCGCTGTTGCGGCGCGCCGCGGGCCATGCCACGAGCGAATTTAGATGCGGTCCGGTGCATCTCGATACCCGCACGGGCCGGGTGTCGGTCGACTGCAATCCGGTCAAGCTTACCTCGCACGAATACCGCCTGTTGTCCTATTTGATGCATCATGCAGGGCGGATCGTATCGCGCGGCGAGATCGTCGAGCATCTCTATGAACAAGATTTTGATCGCGATTCAAATACCATTGAGGTTTTCGTCGGACGGCTGCGCAAGAAGCTTGGGGTCGAGGTCATCCAGACGATGCGCGGGCTCGGCTATCTCTTGGCCGCGCCCGAGACGAAGGATGCGGCCGGCAAGCTGCCGCGGGCCGAGCCTTCCGCCAGCGGTTGATGGTATGCGGCGAGGACTGACCGCTTCGACGAAAATCCGATATTTCTTGAACCAATACGTGCCGGTATGACACAAGTTCCGGCCAGACCATTTTGCCAGGCGGCGGCGGATGCGAAACGACGAGGAGCTAGAGCGGCCGTCCGGCTCGGCGCGACAGGAAAGCGCCCCTGCCCGGCCGAGGCCACGCTCCATCGCGAAGCGGCTTTTCTTTTCCGCCGCCGTGCTGAGCTCGGCCATTCTTCTTGTCGCTGGACTCGCTCTCTCGACGATCTACCGGCGCACCGCAGAGGCCAATTTCGACGAGCGCCTCGGCGTTTATTTGCATGCCCTCGTCGCCGATATCGCAACGCCCGGAGAAGACAGCCGCACCGCGCCAGGCGAGCTAGGCGAGCCGCAATTCGAACTGGCCTTGTCTGGCTGGTACTGGCAGATCACGCGGTTGGACCTGCCGAAACCCGAAATCAGAAGTTCGCGCTCGCTGTTCGCGGCAAAGCTTCCGCGTTTGTCCGATTCCGGCGTGCCTGTCGGTCCGGGCGGCGCGCGGAGTGGCTATGCGACGGGGCCAGATGACCGCGTGTTGCGAATGCGCGAGCGCATCATCGATACCGGCGATCAGGGAATTTATCTCGTTCAAGTCGCCGCAACGACCGAGGAAATCGAAGCGCAAATCTCCCGCTTCGAGTTCGACCTCGTGATCACCTTCGCGGTTCTCGCGTTGGCTCTCGTTGTCTCGGCGGCGGCGCAGCTTCGCTATGGCCTGAAACCGCTTTGGCAGTTGCAGGAGGGGGTCGCCGCGATAAGGCGCGGGGAAACCGAGAAAATCGAAGGCGATTTCCCGCAAGATCTCGCGCCGCTTGCCAGCGAACTCAATCTGCTGATTGACACCAATCGCGACGTTGTGGAGCGCGCGCGCATCCAGGTCGGCAATCTCGCTCATGCCTTGAAAACGCCGCTCAGCGTCATCGTCAACGAAGCCGCGGTCGATCCCGGCCCGCTCGCGGCCAAGGTGGAGGAGCAGGCGGCCATCATGCGCGATCAGGTTTCCCATTACCTTAACCGCGCCCGCGCGGCGGTCCGGGCCCGGACGCTGGGCGGAGCGGCCGAAGTAGCCCCGGCCGTCGGATCCTTGGTTCGCGCCTTCGAAAAAATCTATGCGGAGCGGGCGATTGGTTTCACCGTCTCGGTGCCGGGGACCATTCGTTTTCAAGGGGAACGCCAGGATTTCGAGGAGATGGTCGGCAATCTCCTCGATAATGCCGGCAAATGGGCGTGCCACGCGGTTGCGATCAGCATGGCGCCCGAGCCCTGGCGCAACCACTCGGAGCGCCGTTTCTTTCGCGTCACCATCGACGACGATGGGCCTGGACTTGCCGTCGGGCTGCGCCAGGCCGCGCTGTCGCGGGGCAAGCGCCTTGATGAAACGAAGCCGGGATCGGGCCTCGGGCTTTCGATCGTCGCCGACCTGGCGTCGCTTTACGGCGGCGCTTTGTCCCTCGAAGATAGCCCCCACGGCGGCCTGCGCGCGGACCTCAGGCTGCCCTCGGCATGAGATCGATCGATTTACCCGCCAAATATTTGTGACCCAATGAGCCTTGCAACCGCCCTTGCAATCACCCTTGCAATCACTATGAAGGCTCCATGTTATGGTTGATTTTCGCCGTCTTTACCGCCGTCGCGGTGCTCAGCGTCGTATGGCCGCTTGCGCGAACCCCGCGCGGGATTGCGCGCCGCGAAATCGGCATCGCACTCTACAAGGCCCAACTCGCCGGGATTGAAAGGGATGAAGGGCAACGCCTCGTGGCACCGGAAGATGCGCAAGGCGCCAA
>JBAUNU010000318.1:0-2488 GCA_049579405.1 Methylocella sp. | reverse complement strand
ATCCCGCTCAAAATCAACCGGTCGTCTTTGCGGCGAGGCCCCGGCTGGCTTCTCGGTAGACGCCGCGCGATCTTCGCCCGCTGCTCGCCGCTAAACCAAAACCAATGCGATTCCCTCGCCTGGCCCCCCATCGGTTGACCAACTCCTTAAACCAATACATGGCTACTTAACCCTAGAAGATTTTCACACGGAAATTTTCAACGACCTGGTTCACGAGCAATTTCTCGCAAGCATCGCGCAGCACTCCCTCCGCGGTTGTCGGATCGTTCGTGGCAAGTTCGATGTCGAATATTTTTCCCTGCCGCAGGCTGTCGATTCCGGCGATTCCGAGCGATTTGAGCGCACCCTCTATGGCCTTGCCTTGCGGATCTAGAATACCATCCTTGAGTGTGACAACCACCCGCGCCTTCATTGTTCCAATCCCTGGCTAACGGCTTGGGATCGCGGCATGGGGATGCCGGCGCCACAAGGCCGGACGGCCAAAGCGAGCACGGAAGGAGAGGCTTTTACCCGGGCTGGTGGAAAAAAGTGCAAAACCCGTCCTTCTGCCGTGCCGCCGCATGCCGGCGGCGGGCGGCAGTTTGCTTTTGATCACTGGACGAGCTTCGGCCCATTGGCGCGGGGCTGCTCGTTCTCCTGCAAGATACCGAGCCGCTTCGCGACTTCGGTATACGCCTCGACCAGCCCGCCGAGATCGCGCCGGAAACGGTCCTTGTCGAGCTTGTCGTTCGATTTGATGTCCCACAGGCGGCAGGAATCGGGGGAAATCTCGTCGGCGACGACGATGCGCATCACATCGCCTTCCCACAGCCGGCCGCATTCCATCTTGAAATCGACCAGCCTTATGCCGACGCCAAGGAAAAGCCCGGACAGGAAATCGTTGACCCGGATCGCGAGCGACATGATGTCGTCGATTTCCTGAGGGCTCGCCCAGCCGAACGCCGTGATATGTTCCTCGGAAACCATCGGGTCGTTGAGCTCGTCGTTCTTGTAGTAGAATTCGATGATCGAGCGCGGCAATTGGGTGCCTTCCTCGATCCCAAGCCGGGTCGAGAGCGACCCGGCCGCGACATTGCGGACAACCACCTCGAGCGGCACGATTTCCACTTCCCGAATCAATTGCTCGCGCATGTTGAGGCGGCGAATGAAATGCGTCGGAATGCCGATGTCGTTGAGATTTTGAAAAACGAACTCGGAGATCCGGTTGTTGAGCACCCCTTTTCCGTCGATGACCTCGTGCTTCTTGGCGTTAAACGCGGTGGCGTCATCCTTGAAGTGCTGGATGAGCGTCCCCGGTTCGGGACCCTCATAGAGGACCTTTGCCTTGCCTTCGTAAATGCGGCGGCGGCGATTCATTGGGATTAACCGTGGCTTGAGATGATCCATGGGTGGCCGTGGCTCCTTTGAACGTCCTATGCCCCACATCCGGACGCGCCATCGCACGGGACGTCAAAGTCGGGCGGAGCAGCAGGCTATGCGCTTATTAGTCGCCGCGGATCGAGAGGGCCGAGCTTGTCCCGGTCTTGAAGCAAGCTGACCAAACCCAACCTATCCGAAAGCGGATTTCCCTACAATGCCAAGCTAACACTACGCCAGGCTGACAAATCGAGACTCGTAGAATCGATCCCTCCCTGTCGAAATGGACGTCTGACCTTTAGCAGAGATTCGTAACGGGATATACGAAGAAATCGAGCTGCAACGTCGCTGTGTCAGGCCCAGCGCTTTCGCAAGATATTGCTATTTTCGAAGTTGCCACCTAAATGCGGAGACACAATGGTGCGATGGGGAGTGTCATGACGATTTTCGACGAGCGGGAGCATGGTTTCGAAGCGAAACTCGCGCATGACGAAGAACTGAAATTCAAGGCGAAGGCGCGGCGCGACAAGAGGCTTGGCCTTTGGGCCGCCGGAAAGCTCGGCAAGACCGGCGTGGAGGCGGAAGATTTCGCAAGCCGCCTCGTCACTGCCGAAATCGAGAAAGACAGCGCGGGCCAGATTCTCAAAACCTTACGCGCCAACTTCGACCGTGCGGGAGTCGATATACCGGATCATATGATACGCAGGAAGATGGATGAACTTCTTGTCGCGTCAGTCGAGGAAATCATGAAAGTGGCCACTCATGCAGGAAAAGAGGAATCGCGGCGAGGCCTAAGAGTCGGTCCCGAAAGTTCATTTGTGAGAACAAAGCTTTCCTAGCATGAGCGGATGGAGGCGAGACGGAGGAACGCCACCAATCTGCGGCAGGGGCTTTCCTTTGGGCCGTGCAAAATCGCGATCCTTGATAGCCGCCCTCGGCGAAGAGTCCGCGCAAGGACAGGTACAGAGTTGAGACAACCAGAACGCCACCGTCGCGATCCTGAATTGTAATTGGACTTGAGATTTCAGCCGGTGGCGTGGCAAATCGCAAACTGCCATCCATGTAAAAGTCTAGATTTGACCCATCGGTCACTGAAACACGGCCGTGGGTCGCATCGGAACAACGTCCAACT
>JBAUNU010000317.1:0-1685 GCA_049579405.1 Methylocella sp. | reverse complement strand
CAATTCGTTGGACCGGCCGGTCTCGGAAGAGGCGCGATCGGCGAGATCGGGATGGTTCTCACTCTCTCTCTGCAATACAACGAGGGTTTCCTGACTCTCGCGCAGGATATCTTCTTTCCAGGCAATTAATTTGCGCCGGAAATAATCCCTCTGGCGCTCATTCATGAAGGGTTCGTCTCCGGACGGCTTGTAGCCGCCTTCGACCTTCTCGATAGGCACTCGCGCGACTCCCAAATCTCAAGCCGCCGCCCTTATAGCGATTGCCTTACCCATGTACAATCGGTCCCGCAAGGGCCGATCGGCTGACCAATGATACCGCCGCACAGATTGCAAAGCGGATGAGTTCCTGCCAACGCTTTTGCAAAAGTTCCGATCGGCCGATCTATCGCCAAGCGGTTTCGAGGCACCGGTTACCCATGGGTGAAGACGCTCTTCTTCGATCGGTTAAGATCAACGAGACTTGGTACAAATCACAAGGTTGATGGAATAAAACGTGCTGGAAACGTGGGTTCTCGAGTTGCCTCCGCTGGCCAGATGGTGCCTAATTGTCGTTCGAGCCGGACCGCACTGCACTTGGAGCTTCTCTTTGCCGATGTCCCGGAACCGAAATAGCTTTTAAACCGCGACAATGTTTTCGCCCGAGGAAATCGAGCGCTACGCGCGCCATATCGTGCTACGGGGGGTCGGCGGACCTGGCCAGCAGAGGCTGAAGGCCGCGCGGGTGCTCGTCATAGGCGCCGGCGGTCTCGGATCGCCGCTCATTCAATATCTTGCGGCGGCGGGCATTGGCATGATCGGCGTGCTCGACGACGACGAAGTCTCACTGTCGAATCTTCAGCGTCAGGTTCTGCACGGCACGGCGGATATTGGCCGCGCCAAGGTTGAAAGCGCGAAAGCGGCGATCGAAAGATTGAATCCGCACGTCAAGGTCACCGCGCTGCCCGCGCGGCTCACCACGGATAACGCCCGCGCCATGGTCGCCGCCTTCGATGTTGTCGCCGATGGCTCGGACAATTTTGCCACTCGCTATGCCGTCTCCGACGCCTGCTATTACGAAAAGCGTCCGCTGGTCACCGCCGCGGCCGGCGCCTTCGACGGCGCGCTGACGGTTCTGCGGCCTTATGAAAACGGACCGTCCGGCGAACCCAATCCAACTTACCGTTGTCTATATCCAGAGCCGCCTCCAGAGGGGACGGTGCCGGCTTGTTCCGAGGCGGGTGTGCTCGGCGCCCTGACTGGCATCCTTGGCGCGATGATGGCTCTGGAAGTTATCCGCGAAGTCGCCGGCTTCGGCGACGGACTTGTCGGCAGGCTCGTGCTCGTCGATGCGCTCGGCATGCGGTTCGAGACATTGCGCTACCGGTGGGATCCAGCCAATCCACTGAACGGAATCCCCGCCGCCGCGTCATAGAGGGCGGGGGGCGGAAGGACAAGATGGCGCGCCGCAAGCGTTGACAGTCCCGGCACCAGCAACTAGACCTGCTTTGGCCTGCCGAAGTCTTTCTTTTCAAGGCTTTTTGCGGGAGCAGGTGGGGGATAGTTCAACGGTAGAACAGCGGACTCTGACTCCGTCAATCTTGGTTCGAATCCAGGTCCCCCAGCCATACACCTCCCTGATATGACTGTGTATTTTCAGGTTCCACGGTCGCCCGAATTGTCCCGATACTTCCGCGCGTTAGCGCCCC
>JBAUNU010000316.1:0-2693 GCA_049579405.1 Methylocella sp. | reverse complement strand
GCGCGAAAGCCTCGCCCGTTCGCTCCGCCGCCGCCATGCGGCCCGCGGCGAGCCCGATCGCGGCACTTTCGACATAGCCCTCGCAGCCGGTGATCTGGCCCGCGAACCGCAGCCTCGGATCGGCCCTGAGCCGCAAGGCGCCATCGAGCAATTTGGGCGAGTTCAGAAAGGTGTTGCGATGGATCCCGCCGAGACGGGCGAAGGACGCATTTTCCAGCCCCGGAATGGTGCGGAATATTTCGACCTGCGCGCGATGTTTCAGCTTCGTCTGGAAGCCGACCATATTGTAGAGCGTGCCGAGCGCATTGTCCTGCCTCAGTTGCACGACAGCGTAAGGCTTCGCGCTGCCGGGATGCGGATTGGTAAGGCCGAACGGCTTCATCGGTCCGTGCCGCAAGGTCTCGCGGCCACGCTCCGCCATGATTTCGATTGGCAGGCAACCACCGAAATAAGGGGTGTCGTCGCCGGCGAGCGTGTGGGGCTCGGCTCGATCGGCGTCGACGAGAGCGTCCACGAAGGCAAAATATTGATCTTGGGTCAGCGGGCAATTGATGTAATCGGCGCCGGTTCCAGCCGGCCCAGCCTTATCGTAGCGCGACTGAAACCACGCCTTCTCCAGGTCGATCGACTCCCGGTGCACGACCGGGGCGATCGCATCGAAAAACGCGAGATCGCGCTCGCCGGTCAGCGCGCCAATCGCCGCGGCAAGGGAGGGCGATGTCAATGGTCCGCTCGCGACGATCACATTGTCCCAGGCTTTTGGCGGCGGACCGTCGATTTCCTCGCGAACGACCGTAATGAGCGGGTGCCCGCAAACCGCCTCCGTGACATATCCCGAAAATTGGCCCCGGTCGACCGCGAGCGCGCCTCCGGCTGGCAGCTTATGTGCATCGGCGGCGGCCATGACCAGCGAATCGAGGCGTCGCATTTCGCGGTGCAAAATGCCAATCGCGCTCGTTTGCGGATCGTCGGCGCGAAACGAATTCGAACAAACGAGTTCGGCGAGGCCGCCGGTGCGATGCGCTGGGGTTGCGCGGGCCGGCCGCATCTCATGAAGCACCACGGGGACGTTTTGCCGCGCGATTTGCCAGGCCGCCTCGCTGCCGGCAAGGCCGCCACCGATCACATGGATGGAAGCCAACGGGCATGGCTCGCACATGGGCCGAAGCTTAAGGCATTTTCACATTAGTCCCAACCGCTCTTCGCGCAGTTTTGCGCGGCGAGTACGGCAGGTACAAAGGGTGCGCCATTGGGCGGGGCGTCGCGCGATGTTGCACCTAGGCCACGACATGCCCGTCTTGACAGCCGCGGGCGCAGCCCTTTGCTGCACAGGGCGGGCTTCTAGGGCGTCCGTCCTGAATCATGGCCCCACTTCAGGTCCTCGAGGGCCGCATCACGCTCATCATTGTTCCGCTCAAGGTGCTCCCGGTCAGTATCAGGGTGGCGCCAAGGGCGAGCAAAGCGACCAGGATCAGGATCATGTCATCTATTCCGGTCCCGGCGAGTCCAAGTATGCCAAGCACGACAGCGGCCAACCCGGCGAGCGCCTGAATGCCCGCGGAACCCGAGGCCAATTCGCTTGCCAGGATTTCGCGCCCGGCGAACGTGGATTCGGATCCGGTCATTGTCGAGGCTGTTGGCGAGGCCGTCTGCTTAATCACATACAGTTGCCACACCGAATTGCTGCTCAGCGCCAGGGCGGCGCCGAAGGCGATAACCGCAATCGGTGTGAGCACCACGGCGTGAATTCCTAGCAAGGCTAAAATGCCAAGGACAATCCCGGCCGCGCCAACCATGAAAACGATCGACAGGCTACTGCCGCCGAATTGATGGATGGAAGAAGGATTCGCAGTGGGTGGAAAGACAGTACTGGCATATTCGGACAACATTGTCCCGACTTGGATCAGCAAGGCCACGCCGAAGACGACGGTCGCGATCGAGACCATCATGATCGGACGAACTCCTGCCAATCCCAGCACCGCCAGTACAATGGTGGCAATGCCACCGATTGCATCCGCGAACCCGCCATAGGCGGCGTTTTCGCGGGATAGCGTGCGTCTGAAGGTCATAGACATGGGTTTCTCCCTTAGGGTGACTCATTATTGAGAGCGCGCGCCATCGCTGCGGAAATGCTGCAGCATCCGCTGGCAGGCCACGAGATAGGGGCGCGGCCTCATGCCTAGTTGTGACCTTTCAGGATCTCAAATAGTCTCGTCCTCCAGATGGTTCCGGGTGATACGCTCGTGGCAAAGCATCAAATCATCGTGATGAGACTTGGCGGCAGGACTTCCCGGTCCCCCGGCTGCGCTCCCGCCTCCGGCGCAAAAATCGTGGCCCGTGCGGCTCGCGTTTCTCACGGTGGCCTCGGGCGGCCTTAGCGAAACGACCCCGTTCTCATACTTGAGAGCAAGCCGATGATGAGATGTTGCGCATGCCGGTGCGATGCGCCGGGGTTTGCGCCAAGGCCGGATATCGTGAGGCGCGCCAGGGCATGTTGCCGCGCGATCGGCCGGGTCGCCGCGCTGCCGGCGAAGCCGCAACCAACCACATTGATTGGGGCCAGGTGCCGGAGCGTTCGGACACGGCCCGAATTTTTGACATGATCCGCGCAAGTGGCAACTGGATCGCGGCGGAGTTTGCGATCGGCTGCGGATTCGGGGCTAAGACCATCCCGTGATCGTTTGCCGCACGAG
>JBAUNU010000315.1:0-3722 GCA_049579405.1 Methylocella sp. | reverse complement strand
CCCCGCGACCGGATCGTAGTTCAGCACCGGCGCGAGCCAGCGCTCGACCTCCGCCACGCTCATCGCCTTGCGCCGCGCATAATCCTCGACCTGATCGCGCTCGATTTTCGCGACCCCAAAATAATGCGCGTCCGGATGCGCGAGATAGAGGCCGGACACCGAAGCGCCGGGCCACATCGCGAAACTTTCGGTCAGCGTCACGCCGATCCTCCGCTCCGCTTCGAGCAGGCGGAATAACGTCGCCTTCTCGGTGTGATCGGGCTGCGCGGGATAGCCCGGCGCCGGGCGAATGCCGCGGTAGGCCTCGGCTAGCCTTTCCTCGCCGGTCAAGGCTTCATCCGGCGCATAGGCCCAGAACTCGCGGCGCACGCGTTCATGCATGCGTTCGGCAAGCGCCTCGGCAAGGCGGTCGGCGAGCGCCTTCACCATGATCGACGCATAGTCGTCGTTCGCCTTGGCGAAACGGCCGGCGATCTTGCCTTCCTGGGCGCCCGAGGTGACGGCGAACGCGCCGATATAATCCGCGTTGCCGGGTCCGGCCGGGGCAATAAAATCGGCGAGCGCGAGATTGGGACGCCCGTCGCGGCGTAACAATTGCTGTCGCAAGGTGAAGAACGTCGCAAGCTCGCTGGTTCGCGATTCGCCCGTGTAGAGCTTGATGTCGTCGCCAACGCTGTTGGCCGGCCAGAAGCCGATCACGGCCTTGGGATCGAACCAACGTTCCTCGACGGCGCGGTTGAGCATTTGCCGCGCGTCGTCGAACAATTGGCGCGCCGGTTCACCCTGTTTCGGATCGTCCAAAATCGCCGGATAACGGCCGCGCATTTCCCAGGTCTGGAAAAACGGCGTCCAATCGATATAGGGGATAAGTTCGGCGACCGGATAGGCGCGAAACACCCTTGTCCCACAAAATAGCGGGCGCGGCGGCTGGTAGCTCGCCCAGCCGGGCTTGAAGGCGTTGGCGCGCGCTTTCGCGATCGGCAGCCGCTGCTTATCGGCCTCTCCCCGGCGATGCGCCTCCGCGACCTTGGCGTATTCGGCCCGGACCGTCGCGATGGTGAGGGCGCGGGACTGCGGCGAAAAAAGCGATTGCACGACTCCGACCGCGCGGCTCGCGTCGGTGACATAGACCGTCTGGCCCCTGGCATAATTTGGATGAATCTTGACCGCCGTGTGGACCCGGCTCGTCGTCGCGCCGCCAATCAGGAGCGGCAAGTCGAAGCCCTCCCGCTCCATCTCGGCAGCGACAAAGCACATCTCTTCGAGCGAGGGCGTGATGAGCCCCGACAGGCCGATCGCGTCCACCTTTTCCGCTCGCGCGGTGGCGAGAATTTTCGCCGCGGGAACCATCACCCCAAGATCGATGATCTCGTAATTGTTGCAGGCAAGAACCACGCCGACGATGTTCTTGCCGATGTCGTGCACGTCGCCCTTCACCGTCGCCATCAGGATCTTGCCCGCGCTCGATCGCTCGCCGGCCCCCGTCTTTCGCTTTTCCTCGTCCATGAAAGGCAAGAGATAAGCAACCGCCTGTTTCATCACCCGCGCGGATTTGACGACCTGGGGCAAGAACATTTTTCCCGAGCCGAAAAGATCGCCGACGACATTCATGCCCGCCATCAGCGGCCCCTCGATGACATCGAGCGGCTTTTTCGCGGCGGCACGCGCTTCCTCGACATCGCGGTTGACGAATTCGGTGATACCGTTGACGAGCGCATGTTCGAGCCGCTTCTCGACCGGCTCGCCGCGCCAGAGAAGAGTCTTTTCGGCGGTCTGCGTCCCTTGCCCCTTGTAGCTTTCGGCGAGCGCAAGCAATCTTTCGGTGGCGTCCGGCCGCCGGTTGAGGACGACATCCTCGCAGGCCTCGCGGAGGCCCGGTTCGATTTCGGCATAAACCACGAGCTGCCCCGCGTTGACGATGCCCATGTCCATGCCGGCGGCGATCGCGTGATAGAGAAACACCGAATGCATGGCCTGGCGCACCGGCTCGTTGCCGCGAAACGAGAAAGAAAGATTGGAAACGCCGCCGGAAATATGCACGCGCGGGAACCGCTTGCGGATTTCCCGCGCGGCCTCGATGAAATCGACGCCGTAACTATCATGTACCTCGATGCCTGTCGCGACCGGGAAAATATTCGGATCGAAGATGATGTCCTCGGGCGGAAACCCGGCGTCCTTGGTCAAGATGTCATAGGCGCGCGAGCAAATCTCGACCTTCCGTTCGCGCGTATCGGCCTGGCCCTTTTCATCGAAGGCCATGACCACGACGGCGGCGCCATAAGCGCGCACGGTTTTGGCCTCCGCGACGAATTTATCGGCGCCTCCCTTCATCGATATGGAATTGACGATTGCCTTGCCTTGCACGCATTTTAGACCGCTCTCGATGACCGGAAATTTCGACGAATCGATCATTACCGGCACGCGCGAAATGTCAGGCTCGGCGGCGATGAGGTTCAAAAACTCGACCATTGCCTTTTCGGAATCGAGCAGGCCCTCGTCCATATTGACGTCGATGATCTGCGCGCCCGCCGCAACTTGATCGCGCGCGACATCGAGCGCGGCGGAAAAATCGCCTTCCTTGATCAAAGTGCGGAATTTGGCTGAGCCCGTGACATTGGTACGCTCGCCAACGTTGACGAAGCGAATTTCTGGCGTGAGCACAAACGGTTCCAACCCGGACAAGCGCAACAACGGTTCGATCTCCGGCACTTTTCGCGGCGCAATCCCTTTGACGCACGCGGCGATCGCCTGAATATGCGCGGGCGTCGTGCCGCAGCAGCCGCCAACGACATTGACGAGTCCGGCTTCCGCGAATTCGCCGATGAGAGAGGCCATATATTCGGGGCTCTCGTCATAAAGCCCGAACTCATTTGGCAGACCGGCATTGGGATAGGCGCAGACGAGCGTATCCGCGATCCGGGAAAGCTCGGCGAGATGCGCGCGCATCTCACGGGCGCCAAGCGCGCAGTTGAGGCCGATCGTCAAGGGTTTTGCGTGACGTAACGAGTGCCAGAACGCGGCCGGCGTCTGACCGGACAGCGTGCGGCCGGACAAATCGGTGATCGTGCCGGAAATCATGACCGGCAGTCTCTCTCCGCTTGCCTCGAAAACGCTATCGATGGCGGAAAGCGCCGCCTTGGCGTTCAAGGTGTCGAAGATCGTCTCGACGATCAAAATATCCGCGCCCCCCTCGATCAGCGCGGCTGCCGCCTCGGCATAGGCCGCGCGCAAATCGTCGAAGCTCACCGCGCGAAAGCCCGGATTATTCACATCGGGAGAAATCGAGGCGGTGCGATTGGTCGGCCCCAACGCACCGGCGACGAAGCGGCGCTTGCCGTCCTTGCCTTGCGCCTCGCCGGCCGCTTGGCGGGCAAGCCGCGCCGCGGCAAAATTCAATTCGGCGACAAGCTCCTCCATGCCGTAATCGGCCTGAGAGATCCGTGTCGAATTGAATGTATTCGTCTCGATGATGTCGGCGCCGGCTTCGAGATAGGCGACATGAATGGCTTTGATCGCGTTCGGCTGGGTGAGGCTCAAGAGATCGTTGTTGCCACGCAGGTCGCGCGGCCAATCCGCGAAGCGCGCGCCGCGAAATTCAGTCTCGTCAAACTTGTGCTGCTGGATCATTGTGCCCATGGCGCCGTCGAGCAGCAAAATTCTTTCGCCGGCGGTGGATTGAAGAGCGGCGCGCGTTTCTTCTCCAGCAAGGCTTTGCGTCATCA
>JBAUNU010000314.1:0-2298 GCA_049579405.1 Methylocella sp. | reverse complement strand
TCTCTACCTCATATGCCGAGCGGGCGAACCTCACAATGAGAATGCACAATCGGCGCTTCACCCGCTTAACGAATGCGTTCTCGAAGAAATTCCAGAACCATGCTCACATCGTTGCGATCTATGCCGTTTGGTACAATTGGGTTCGCATTCACAAGCTCGCGTGTTACCCCGGCAATGGCCGCTGGTCTGAGCGAGACGGTCATGGATTGGACGGATATCGCCGAGGCTACGGACGCGGACACGCCAGCCAAGAAACGCGGCCATTATAAAGAGACGGCCGATGAAATTTCAAACTGAGACACTGCCACAAATCGCGACTGGCACAGAACTTTTCCATGCGGTGAGTGATATCTTTGGATGATCGTCAGAATGAGCTTTGGGAAGAAACCGGCAATGTCTGATCTCAACGTCCAATTTCCAGGGGCGCGCCGGCGGACCCTCGGGGAAATGCCAATTTAATTCCCCAGAACGCGAGGGTGCCATGTTCGGAAAGGCCTGGGAACTGGGCAAGGAAAGCGTCGCCTCGTTTATCAGTGATGGGGCGCTGAGCCGCGGAGCGGCTATCGCGTTCTACGCCGTTACTTCCATCGGCCCGGTTCTGCTCATCGTTGTTGCTATTGCCGGCCTCGCCTTCGGCCAGGATGCCGCCCAAGGGGCAATTGTCGGTCAGCTCAGCGGGCTCATGGGACAGCAGAGCGCGGAGCTGCTGCAAAACGTCATCAGGAGCGCCTCCGGGAAGTTCTCCGGCATCTTCGCCAGCGCCTTGGGAGTCATCACGCTTCTGGTGACGGCCTCGGGAATGTTCGGCGAAATACAGTCGGCGCTGAACGCCATCTGGAAGGTCGACCCGAAGGGCAGCACCGTCTCCCGCCTGCTCCGCGCTCGCGCCGCCAGCCTGGGTCTCGTGGTGGCGCTTGGGTTCCTGCTTCTGGTCTCGCTGGTGATCAGCGCGGGTCTTTCAGCATTGAGCGAGTACGTGAACGCCTACCTGCCGTTCGGCCACTTCATTCTGCAAGCCGTTAATTTCCTGATCTCGTTCGCCCTGATCTCGGTCCTGGTCGCGGCGATCTACAAGGTGCTGCCCGACAAGGATCTGGAGTGGCGGGACGTGCTGGCCGGCGCCATCGTGACCGCCTTCCTGTTCAGTATCGGCAAGTTCCTGATCGGACTTTACATCGGGAGCAGCGCGGTTGCCTCCAGCTATGGAGCGGCGGGCGCTTTGATCGTGACGCTGCTATGGATCTACTACTCGACGCAGATTTTCCTGCTCGGAGCCGAGTTCACCAAAGTCTATGCTCACCATCATGGCAGCCAACGGCGGGTGGCGCAAGCTGCGGACGACGCAGGGCAACAGACGAAGCTACTCTGATCGCGGCTCAGCGGCGGTGCCGAGACATGAGCGGCGGAACTCGAAGTGATTTGGATTAGCATCCAATGCTTGCCCAAAGGCGTAACATGAGCGTGAGAATTTTCATCGATGGCGAGGCTGGAACAACCGGGCTTGGCATTCACGCGCGGCTCGATTCTCTCCCCGGAATCGAGCTCCTTAGCCTGCCCCCCAAGCAGCGCAAGGATCCCAGCGCCAAGAAGGCGCTGATGGAACGAGCCGATATCGTTGTTCTATGTCTCCCAGATAATGCCGCGCGGGAATCCGTCGCGATTGCATTGACGCTGGGCGAGAAAAGCCCGCGCATTCTCGACACCTCGACCGCGCACCGGGTGGCCAAAGGCTGGACCTACGGCTTTCCCGAACTTGCCCCTGGCCAGGCCGAAGCGATTAAAAGGGCGAGGTTAGTCGCCAATCCGGGCTGCTACGCGACGGGCGCGATCGCGCTGTTGCGCCCGCTTGTCGACAAAGGCCTTTTGCCTGCCGATTTTCCGGTCTCGATCCATGCAGTGTCCGGCTATTCAGGCGGCGGCAAGAAGATGATCGCCGATTACGAGCGTGGTGCGGCGCCGGCGTTCGAGGCCTACGCGCTTGGCCTCGAACATAAGCACGTGCCGGAAATCGAACGTTACGCCCGCCTTGCGCGCCGCCCGATTTTTGCGCCGTCGGTCGGCAATTTCGCGCAAGGCATGCTCGTTTGCGTGCCGCTTTTTCTGGGCGATCTGCCGCTTAAGCCGAAGAGCGCCGATCTGGAGGCCGCGCTCGCGGCGCACTACGCCGGAAGCGCTTTCGTCAAGGTCATGCCCGCCGAAGCTTCAGGAATGATCGAGCCGCAATCTCTCAACGGCACGGACGATCTCGAGCTGCGGGTCTTCGCCAACGACGCGCGCGGCCATGTTATTCTCGTCGCA
>JBAUNU010000313.1:0-1831 GCA_049579405.1 Methylocella sp. | reverse complement strand
CCGACAATGCCGGTCAGCCCCGGCTCGATAAGGAATTCGGCCGGCTCGACAAAGGTCTTGAAGCCCGCGATGCGGAGTTTTGTGAGTTTCATGGCCTGGCCCTAGCGCCGCGATAACGGCTTTGGATCATTGCCTATTATTCGACAAAGCTTCCTAGCTTTCGGTTAACCAATCGCGCTGGCCGGCAAGAAGGACCAGATGCCGCATGATTCGGCAACGCCGATTACCGCCCGAACGCGTTGGCGAGCGCAAAATTTTGCGTTGATTTTTCTGTGAGAACCGTGGAGCTCACAGTGCTGGCAGACAGGAGGACGGTCTGGCTCCAGCGGTTTGCTAGCCGCTCGCCCTGAGCGAGAGGAAGTCCGAAGTTCCATTGCGAGCGAAGCGAACGCGATGGAAATGGCCCTAAAGGGCCGCCTCGAACGGCGAATCCTGAGCGGAACGCGTGCAAGGTCCGGGTGGGGGCTCCGCGTTCTCAAAAAATGATGCCAAAACAAAACACTTCAGGTTATGAGTTGGGTTTGATCGGACACGTGGCCAGGGTCCGTTGATCGGCCCGCATTGCGCCACGGCCGGAATGCGGATCGGCGTGTGGCCCTATTTCATCTGGCGTGGGCTTAGGTTGCGGCCCTGCAATGCATCCGGCACGGTATTTTTTCGCACAAGTGCACCGGAGAAAAGACCCCGGCCAGTGCTTTCCAGCCGGGGTCCTGGACCGGACGTTGGGGCATTGGGGGACATTGAAGGCGCCCGAGACTGCCCAGAGGAGACGCCGATACTGTTCAGATTAGCGAGAGTCGCGCGTTGGGTCTGAGCAAAATTGAACACCCAGGGCCGGTCCAAAATGGCCAAGAACGAAGCACGCCGGCGCGACGCCTATTTCCTGTCCGTGGGTCAGCGAGGTTAAAAAAGTTGCTGGTGGCGTGTCGCGGCCGGTTGCGACGATTCGTGGGGCATCTTGTGGCGTCGCCAGCTGTCGCGGGTGACGCATGAAAGACAGCCGGACGCGTAGCCGATTTGCAGGCACGCCGCCATCACGGTGAATTCGAGTAGCGCGCTCAGCAGGCCACGTTCGTAATAGAAGGAACTGGCAAAAACGACTGCGAACGTCAACGCGCAGATAGGAACTAGAACCCAAACCCTGAAAAACCGTCCTAATACGGTCCCAAGCAGCACACTCGCGATTGCAAGGATGGCCAAGCGACGTCTCCTCGATGCCGGTATACACTATGCCGCGGCAATGGGAATTTGTTGCCTGAAATCAACAGTGCTTCCTTGACTCCTAGAGCTAAAGTAGCAGACTATCAAGCGACGAGCTGTTCAAAATTGCTCACAGCAGCCGCGAAAATATGATAATATATGATTATCGATAATTCCCTCGTGAACGCTCACCGTACAGGGGGTCTGCCATGGCAAACAAAAACCGTCTGTCATTCGATCCGAAATCTTTTCTCGCCATGGTCGGCGAGGGCCGCAGCATTGGGGAGTACCGCAAGGACCAGATCGTCATTTCACAGGGAGACCCTGCGGACGCTGTCTTCTACATCCAGAGAGGCAAGGTGAAGGTCACCGTCGTTTCGGAGCAAGGCAAGGAAGCCGTCGTCGCCATGCTTGGAACGAACGATTTCTTCGGGGAAGGATGTCTCGCCGGGCAAATGCGGCGCATAGCGACGGTCGCGACGATGACGGACTCCGTCATCGTGCGCCTGGAAAAAGCGGCTATTGTCCGGGTGATCCAACAGGAGCCGGCGTTCGCCGGGATGTTCATTGCCCATCTTCTGGCGCGGGCCATCCGGGTCGAGGCAGACCTCGTCGATCAGCTGTTCAATTC
>JBAUNU010000312.1:0-5638 GCA_049579405.1 Methylocella sp. | reverse complement strand
CAGACCGCACGCCTGCCGGACTTGAGCTTTCGTTGGATGTGGTCGATCTGGCGACGCCACCATCAGGCAGAGGCTAAGCGAGCGCATTCTCGAAAGACAGACATCAAATTACAACTGTAGTACTAGGGTCAGGACTCATTGATTGAGATAGAAGACGACGGTTGCTGCGCTGCAGATCGCGGAAAAGAAGGCGTGGGCGCATCGGTCGTAGCGGGTGGCGATGCGCCGCCAATCCTTGAGCTTGGCGAACATGTTCTCGATCCTGTGGCGCTGCTTATAGAGCGTCCTGTCCTCGGGCAATGGAATTTTCCGGCTTTTCGTGGAAGGAATGCAGGGGCTTGCAGGGCAGGGCATCAAGGATCAGCCGCGCACCCTTATATAAGAGAACGAAGAGGTGCCGGTGCTCAAGCCTTGGCCACACCATGCGGATAAATTTTCCAAATTTCCATCGGACACGCGGCGGAAGGGCAATTCGCAACGTGCAGATTCCGGTCATGCAAAATCCGGAGCCCTGCCGCATTCCTTCTTTTTGCGATGATAGCCCGAGCCGAGAGCCCCGCGTGCAGAACTCGGCGCGGCGGCTTAAGCCTGCGCCGCGCGCCGGCTGCCACTCGCGACTCCGCGCTGCCGTATAAAGGCACAACCTACGCGCCACTCATGCCGCACACAAAAGGGAATTCCAACAAGCTTGATCATGTCACCAAACTCCGCAAAAGCGAGCGAGCCATTGACGTAACACCACCGCCAGCCCAATGGCCCGAGATCATGTAGGACGACCTGATGCAGCGGCCATTTGGAGCTAACGAAACGTTCATGAAATGATTTCAATTTTTCTTGACCCTCTCTATCGATGAAGCATATCAGGGGCATACGGGGACTAAGCAATGTTTCCGTGAATTCGGCCGAAGTTTGCGCCCCGCCGGAACTTCCCGGCGCCGGAGGCCGCTCCAACGGTCGCCGATCCGGCTAGGCCGCCGTGCTCGACATCGGGCTCGATTTTGAAGCGTAAAGCGTGATCCGCGAACGCCGGACCAGACGGCAGGCGGAACCTGGTCAGTCGCCGGTTCGCGGATTTTGCGGCTCTCCGCTCGGGCCCCGTTCGTCCGTTCCATAATAGAAAGTGCTGGGAGCCTCCATCCTGTATATGGAGCGGCCCTCACGGAAGCGATAGCCTGGGTAGCCGGCCGCCGCATCCGGCAGCACATAGCGGGTGCCGGGTGCACCGGGAGGCGGCATCATCTGGGCAACCGCCAATGTGGTCATGCCAAGGGTGAAGGAAAAAAATAGCGCGGCGGTCGCAAGAATCTTGAGCATCGTAACTCTCCCTAATGGACGAGCGCCGTTACCGGCGGCCGTTTTTTTGTTCCGGGATAACTATGGTCCCGGATAACAATGTTCAAGGCCGTTCGAGGCCGGCAAAAAATCCGGCGGGGCCTTTCAATCTAAGCACTGCGTAAATGCTAGCGGCTAGGGCGCTTCTCGCCGCGTGACCAACGCCGTACCAGAAGATGGTCGAGGGAGAAAATTCCCGGCCCGCGCGCGATGACGATGAGAAAGCAGGTCGCCCAGACGCCCTGCTCCGGCCAGGCATAGGGATAGACGAAAATTTCGATGACTGCGGTCATGCATAGAAGGGCCAGCGCGGACAGGCGGCTGGCGAGGCCAATGACGAGCAGCACCGGGAAAAAATGCTCGCTGAAGGCAGCGATGTTCGCGGCCAGCGCGGGGTCGATCAGTGGAAGCTTATATTCATCGCGAAACAACGCAATAGCACTCTCCGTCACATGCCAACCTTCGACCTTTGTCTGGCCGGACCTCCAAAACACGGCGGCCGGAAAAATCCGCGCCGCGAGCGAAATCAGGGATTGCGGAATTTTGTCCAAAACGGCGGCGACGGCGAGCATCGCGCCCATCAACGCCGAGGGTTTTTGCACGTGAGTCTCGCGGGATCGTATCATTGCAAGAGATCCTCGTTGGGTTGATTGGTCATTTCGATCGCGAGCCCCCCGAATAACGCCGCGAGATTGGCGGCAAGATCGAAGCTGGCGTTGGCGGCGAGCGCCGCCGCGGCCGCCTTTCTAAGCGGATTTCCGGCGGCGAGGTTTTGCAAAAACGTCTTGGCGCCGGGCGGCAGGCGGCGAACCTCGACATCAAAGCCGGGGCGCGAAACAAGCGCATCCTCGCCACGCCAATTGGGGATGGGCGCAAGGTCGATTTCGCCGGAGTTCATCGCCCAGATCGTGACGATAGGATAGTCAGACGCGACGATTTCAACCGAGGGATGCAAAATGAACCGCACGCCGGCCAAGGTGTCTGGGGCAATACCAGAGAGAGCAGCGGCCGCCAGAGGTTTTGCGTCGGCGGCGTGGCAGGCGCGCGTGCGGGCCGCTTCAAGACTCGCGACGTCGGTGAGATAGGGTACTTCCCGCGCCGGTTCGAAGTCGGCTAGGAAAGCGGGAAACGCGTCGCCATAAAACATCATCAGGGGCGAGCGCGGCGGCTGCGTGGCGGCGAACAATTTCGCGGCACCTTTGAAGAAATCCTCGCCGACGATTTTGCGCGTCGCCGGAAAGCGCGCTTCCAATGCACTAACGAGGCCTACCATGATATTGTTGCGATAGACCGCGAAGCGCTCGCGCGGCGCATCCGAATTATGCGAGGTCATGCCGTGAGGGACGGCCCAATCCGGGTCGCGCACCGCACGGGCGAAGTCGCTTTGCCACGTTTGCATGGTCGCGGGGCTTCTCAGGCTGCGTCCGACGCGACACGGAGAGAACCCGCCTGGTCCAGGCGCTCTTGCGCGGCAAGGGCCTCGGCGAGCAACACCGCCCAGTCCGGCACGTCGTTGTCCCATTCGATCAGCGTTGGTAGCGGCCCGGCACGGGCGATCACGCTGTCGAACAAGGCAAAGACATCTTGGACGACGGGCGATCCATGCGCATCGATGCATAGCGGCGACCCTTGGCCGTCCATGGTTTCGAAATGACCGGCAAGATGAATCTCGCCGACGAGGTCGAGAGGAAACGCTTCGAGATAGGCGCTCGCGTTGGTTGCGTGATTGCGCGCCGAAACGAAAACGTTGTTGACGTCGAGCAGCAGCCCGCAGCCGGTCGCGCGCGCGATCGCCGCCAGGAACTCCGTCTCCGGGATCGTGCTCTGTTCTAAGCGCACATAGGTCGCGAGGTTTTCGAGGAGCAGGCGGCGCTGAAGCGCGGTCTGCGCTTCGTCGATATGGCCGATCACTGAAATCAAATTTGGTTCGGTATACGGCAGCGGCAAAAGATCGTTGAAAAAAATTCCGGCGTGCGAGGACCACGCCAGATGCTCCGAAAAACATTCCGGCTGATAGCGGTCGCAAAGCTCTTTCAGCCTAGCAAGATGCGCGCGATCGAGCGGCTCCCTTGAACCGATGTTGAGCCCGACGCCATGCACGGAAAGCGCGTAATGTTCCCGCAGAAATCTCAACTGCGCATGCGGGGTGCCCCCACCGCTCATATAATTTTCGGCATGGACCTCGAAAAAGCCGAGCGGTTGCGGCGCGGCGGAAACGGCGGCGAAATGCTCGGGCTTAAAGCTCGCGCCGGCGCTCAACGGAAGCCGCGAAACGCGCATGGATTTTTCTCCTTAACCCGTCTTCGAGCGCTGGTTTCGGTGACGCAAAAAAGGGGCGCGCGGATGCCGCGTGCCCCGGTCGCGCATCAAGACTTGGTGGGCTTGAGGGAACCCATGCCATTCGGGGTCTTCATCGTATCGCACGTTCCCTCGGGGACGTATTTCCAGCGACTGCCGTCGTAATCGACCTTCTGCGTGCCGGCGCAGCTGGTGCCCGCTCCCGCCGCGCAATCATTGTGTCCCTTCAGCGCGACCCCATAGCACTTTTCCATCCCTGGCTTAGGTCCACCCATTTCCTGGGCGGAAACAGGCACCGCAAGCAGCGCAAGCGCGGCGGCGAGCGTGGCGGTGGTGAGCTCGGTTTTTGTGATCATGATTAGTTCCTTTATCCGAACAAGTCTGCTTCGTGGCGCGGGAGAATAGGTCCCGTTTCGTCCCGCCCGCGTAGGGCTGGACGCGCCAGTCCTACACCTTTTTCGTCACGATATCGAGAGGCCGCGTCATACGTCACCAAGCCTGCGTTGGATGAGGAAAACGTGATACTGACGCGGCCGTTCGAAATAAGGCTCGCGCCTGACGAGCACTATAGCATACACTTCCCGATTATTGAGCGGTCAAAGTGCCGTGGCCTTTGGGTGTGCCAATGGACTCGCAAGTGCCTTTGGTGACATATTTCCAGCTATTGCCCTGGTAATCCACCTTCGACGTGCCGGCGCAGGTGGTGCCTGCCCCCGCCTTGCAATCGTTTTGGCCCTTGAGCGCGACGCCATAGCATTTGTCCTTCGTCGGCTGTGGCGGGACAGGACCAGCCGAGGCGGACGAAGCAAGGAGCGTGAGCGCGGAGGCGAGCGCTGCGGCGATGGTCGCGGCGGAAATTTCGGTTTTGTTGATCATGGGTGGTTCCTTTTTTCAAACTGGAGCGGTCATGGTTGAGGGCGATGTCCTCCCTCGCCTATACTACGCGGGAGCGAGCGCGGGCGTTACGCGTCCCGGCGGGTATTTTCCATCACAAAAACGTGATAACGAGGCCGCTTAGACGATGTGTAACGACAGGCCGGCGGCGGCCGAATTAAAGTGACGGGATCGTTTTGCGCGGCGATGAACGGGAAAACGAGTGGGCCCTGCTGATGCGTGCCGGCAATGCCGGCGACGCGGATTCCTACCGGCGTCTCCTGCTGCAATTGACCCCGGTGCTTCGCGCGGTGGCGCGCCGGGGCCTCGCCAGTGCCGGAATGGCCGATACCGACGCCGAGGACGTTGTGCAGGAGACGCTGCTTGCCCTTCATCTCAAGCGGCAAAGCTGGGACGAGGATGCGCCGCTTGGCCCGTGGCTGCGGGCCATCGCGCGCCATAAAATGATCGATACGCTGCGCCGGCGCGGCCGCCGGATCGGCCTTCCCGTCGACGATTTTTCCGAAGTCTTGGCCGGCGGCGAGAGCGAACCAAGCATGCTCGTAGGCGACGTCGATCGTCATCTCGAATGCTTGCCTGCCGGGCAGCGCAATGTCGTGCGGGCCGTTGCCGTCGATGGCGCCTCGATTGGCGAGGCGGCGGCGCGTCTTTCGATGACCAATGGCGCCGTCCGGGTGGCTTTGCATCGCGGATTAGCGGCGCTCGCCGCGAAATTCAGTGGAGAGGGGACGTGAAAACCGGCGATCTCATCCGCGCCCTTGCCGCCGACAGCGAGGTCCGCGCGATGCCGCCGGGCCGGGCCTTGGCGGTTGCCTTGATTCCGGGCGTCGCGATTGCGTTGGGACTCTATTTCGCGGTCCTCGGGCTCCGGCCGCATCTCTTCGCTCTGTTCGGCGAGCCGCGGCTTCTGTTCAAGCTTTGCCTCACCTTTTTGCTCGTCGCACTTTCCGGTCCACTGGTCTTGCGTCTTGTGAGGCCCGGCGCCGGTGTGCGCCGCGCCGCCCTCATGCTAGCGATCGTGCCGGCCTTGCTGGCGGCCGCCGGCTTGGCGGAACTCCTCGCCGTTCCGGCAGCCGAATGGGGCCAGAGACTCGTGGGCACCAATGCCATGTTC
>JBAUNU010000311.1:0-1649 GCA_049579405.1 Methylocella sp. | reverse complement strand
TCGGTAAGGGCGGCGAATGGGCAGGTCCGGACGGACCCACCAAAACTGCGGGAGCCAGCGGCGCGTCCGCGTGTTCGGCCTCCAGGAAGGATTGCATCACGTCTCGCTGGCTGCACAGAAAGCTCGTCATGGTTTGGAAGTAGGCGCCTAGCACTTCCTCTTGACCCTCCGGCGCGGTGCGCGAGAGGCCCTCCGCGAATCCGGACGCGGTGATCGCGGCGAGGATTTCATGGCCGGGCGTCTCGTCTCCGGTATTGAAGTCTTCCGCGTCCTCTTGGTGCGCCAGGATGATCGAGTCCGATGTCTCGGGCGGCGGCGTTCGCTCGCTCGCTCGCTCAGGCGCCGGAGATTTTGCCTGAGCCGCCGCGGCGACAGATGCGGCGCGCGGAGCGAGCCTGAACGCTTGCAGCCCGGTCTTGAGAATGATGGGGCTGGACGCCTTGCTCTTGCCCGGGATTGTGGCCCCGGCGCCGAGTCCAGGATAGTAATCGGCGAGGCTCATCGCCACGCCCTCGACCGCCAGTTGGGCGATCAGATGATTGACTTGCGTGATCCCGTCACGGTGCCTGACGTCGAGCGGCGCCGCCAGGTGCGGGCGTCCCTTCAGGATGTCGTCGACGAAGGCGCACAAATTGTTGTGTGGTCCGCATTCGACGAAAATCGAGATCTCGTCAGCATAGACGCGCTCGACCGTCTCGCGGAAACGCACGCGGTTGGCCCACTGGTTGATCGCCAGTCGACGGATCTCCGCGGGATCGTCGGGCATTCGCGCGGCAGACATGCAGGAATAGAGCGGGGTATGCGGCGCTTTTATTGTCAATCGGTCGAAAAATGGATGCAGCCCATCGCAGAAGGACTGGAACGCCGGCGTGTGATACGCACGGTCGAAGGGCAAGCGCGCCGACAGCGCGTTCATGCCGGTCAGCTTCTCTTCGAGCCACGCCGCCGTCTCTTCCGAGCGCGCGCACACGACCTGCTGATGCGGGCAATTGTCCATCGCCAGGAACAGATCGTCGCGTTCGCGGAGCAGCGATTGGAGCGCCTCGGCCGTCACGCCCGCCAAGGCGATCAGCAAGCCCTTGGCGATCCTGCCTTCGGCGGTCAGGGATTCGTAGTGGCCGTTCAGCGCCAGGATGTCTGCCCCGATCCTGCTCTCATCGAAGGCCTGGGCGCCGGCGGCGATGAGCGCCGAGTATTCGCCGGTGCTGTGGCCGACGATTGCGTCGGGCCGCAGACCGATCCGCCCGAGAAAGGCGAAGGCCGCCTGATTGGCGGCGAAGATCGCTTCCGGCCCGACATCCATTCGCCATAGCGTCTCCATCCCCGCGTTGCTCGACGATGGTCCGGGCGGCGGGAAGATCACTTGGCTCGGCCGAAATGCGCGCCGATGTCCGATGAACGCCTTATCGATCCGGTCGAACCAGACGCGCACCTCCGGAAAATGCATCGCGAGATCGCGCAGCATGTTGGGGTACTGCGAACCCTCCCCGGGGAACAAAAAGGCGAGCTTGGCGGCGGCGTCTTTCGGAGCGGCGTCGAAATAGAGCCCGCGGCGGTCACGAATCGTGCGCCGGTTGGCGTCGCCCAGCCGGTTCGCCGCGTCGCCGAGCTTTGCCGCCGCCTCTTCGTGCGAGGCCGCGACGATGGCC
>JBAUNU010000310.1:0-2802 GCA_049579405.1 Methylocella sp. | reverse complement strand
CATTATAACACGTGGCTCACGCCAAGGCGTAACATCCCGCATAGCCTTCCGGGGCCTCGACCGGTTGGACGACAGCCGAGGCGAGCGAGGGGGAATAGCAGTTGGGTTCGGGATGGATTACGTAGCCATCCCGAGTCAATTCGACCGAAAAATCCTTGAGGTGCTCAGAAATTCCGGCGCCATGCGCCTTCAGAACGGCTTCCTTGCAGGTCCAGATTCTGTAGAAAGATGAAAGCAATGTGCCGTTCGCAAGGCCTTCGAGGGAGCGGTATTCGGCGGCCGAAAAGAAGGACCGCGCCAAGTCCAGTTCGCCGCCCGCCGCGCGCATAAATTCGATATCCACTCCGATATCGCGGCTGTCGGAAAATCCGATCAATGCCCAGCACCCCGAATGAGAAACGTTGAAACGCGGCCCACTTGTCCCGGCCAGGTGGGGCTTTCCGTGAGGTCCTTCCGCGAACGCGAACTCCTCCGCAGGAACACCGGTCGCCTCGCTCAGAAGGCAACGCAACGTGCCGTGCGTCAAAACAAACAGCGCCCGGTCCTCCGCGCGACGAAAACGGTTCGCCCGGTCCTTTTCGCCGCGAGAAAGAGTGTTCCACAAATGCTCCGGAATCCCGTCCGGACCGGCGGGGCCCGCGAGCCAAAGCGCGACGCCCGCCCCGCTTGGCAAGGTCAACCGCTTGAGGGGCACGCGCGGATCTCCGCCATGTCGATCCCCGGCCCGGCCGGACCGCGCCGGGGTTCCACATTCTAACGCTCGTTTGGCCCGGAACGATCGCCGTCCTCAGGCGCGAAGCCCTGCGGTTTGTCCCAACCGCCGCGCCGCCCCCAATGCTCCTGGCCATCGCCCATCATCGCGAAATGGCGATGGAAAAAATGCGGCCCGAGCCCGTGCATGAGCACCGGCAGACGATGTTTCTGGTCTTCGCTCAAAGTCGCATAAAGCGGCGCCGCCGCGTCCGCGATCGCTTCGAGATTTTTGCCCCGCGCCACCGCGTTTTCGCCGCGCCGCCGCAGCCGGTCGACGAGACTTGCGGGCGCCGGTGTGTCTTTGATTTTCTGATACCTGTCCATGCCATCTTTGGCGGCGGCGCGCACCGCAGTCTCGACGGCGGGCCAGAGCTTCTCTTGCTCCGGCGCTAGTTTCAAACCGGCATGCAGGGCGGCGATCCGGGCGTCGAGGAATGCGGCGCGGTCGGCGGGCGAGAAATCGTGCTTATCCGCGCCGGCCGGAATGTTGGCGGGGGCGGGGGGTTGTCCGGCGTCGCCGTTAGAGGCGGCAAGCACAATGCCGGAGCCAACAAGGGCGATCATAATCAAGGCGAAAGGCAAACCCGGTTTCATGGAACTTCTCCAATTTTCGATTGCCGCACGATCCGCGAAACCTTGCGGCCTTCGCGTTAATGTCCTTCTGCACCACGGAGGAATAGACAAGTGCGCCGCAGGCTTCAAATGAAGCTTTCGTCATGTTGGTGCGCATCGCTAAAAGACGGCAAGTCAATGAGGGGACCCGTCACATGCACCAATGCTGTTTGTCCTGGCTTCGCGGACGCCCTCGGCACGCCTGATGAACTGCCACGGATCGTCGGGACCCTCACGGCGCCTGCCGAGCTCGGCGTTGTCGAAGGCGGTGACCACTCGTTCGAAGTTTCGATGCGATCGAAAACCAGTGCGTGCGATAATAGATGTGAGATGGAGCCAATCTACCGCGCCAACTCCATCCATCAAGAGAACCCATGTCTCTGCAGGCGCTGTTGCGCACCAAATCCATCGAGCAACTCCAATCCGAGCTCGGCCGAGCGGGGCAGTTTCGCCGGGTGCTTGGCCTGTGGCAGCTGACCGCCATCGGCCTCGGCGGACTTATTGGGGCCGGCATCTTCGTGCTGACGGGGGTTGTGGCCGCGACGCAAGCGGGGCCGGCCGTGTCGCTGTCCTTCGTGATCGCGGGCATTGCCAGCGCCGCCGCCGCCCTTTGCTACGCCGAGTTTGCCGGGATGATCCCCGTTGCCGGCAGCGCCTACACCTATGGATACGCCGTGCTTGGCGAACTCGTCGCATGGGTTATCGGCTGGGATCTGCTGCTCGAATATGCGCTGGTGGTCGCCGTCGTATCGATCGGCTGGTCGGGCTATTTGCAAGCGCTTCTTAATCAGCTTGGCATAACGCTCCCCACCTGGGCGATAGGCGCGCCAGGAACTGGCCCAGGCCAGGTCTTGGACCTCCCCGCAATGCTGGGGAGCCTTGCGGTCGCGGGCCTCCTGACGCTGCGCATCGAATGGGGCGCGCGTTTCAATATGACCATGGTAATCATCAAGATCGCGGCGGTCGTCCTCGTCATCGCCGCTGGTTTGCCTCACGTGCACACCGCCAACTGGCATCCCTTCATGCCCTACGGCTTCGGGGGCGTGGCCGAGGGGGCGGCCGTCGTTTTCTTTGCGGTCTTCGGCTACGATACCCTCACCACCGCTGCCGAAGAGTCTCGCGACCCGCAGCAACAGCTCCCCCGCGCTGTATTGCTCTCGCTAGCCATCTCTCTTGTGCTCTACATCGCGATGTCTTTGGTGCTCACAGGCGTGGTACGCTACGACACCCTAAACGGCGCCGCTCCCGTTGCGGCCGCGTTCACAGCGATTGGCCTGCCCTGGGTGACGCTCTTCGTGTCCGCGGCGGCCGTGGCGGGTATCGCCAGCGTCATGCTCGCCTTCATGCTGGGCTGCGCCCGCATCTGGTTCGCCATGAGCCGCGACGGGCTGCTTCCCGGGTGGTTCGCGCAGGTGCACCCGCGGTTCCGCACGCCCC
>JBAUNU010000309.1:0-2268 GCA_049579405.1 Methylocella sp. | reverse complement strand
CACCAGAAGCCGCCGCGGCGCCCGGCCCACCGCCATGCGGACAGCCCGCGAATCGCCGGCAATACCGCCCTCGCTTTTCACCCATTCGTGAGGGGCACCCCCGCGCCCCAAACGGTGCGGGATGTTGTGGTGCCGATATCCGAACCCGTGACTATTTCGGAATTGCGCGAATCGATGTGCCGTTGGCCGATCGGCGATCCGGCCCAAGCTGAATTTCGTTTCTGCGGCGCCAAGAAACTGCCCGGCCAAGGACCATATTGCGCCTGCCACGCGGGCATCGCCTACCAACATGACCGGCGGCGCGAGCGGCGGCCGCAAAACGGACCTATCGCCTAGCGCCTAGTGGCCTGCGTTAACTAAATTGCATCGAATGAATGATTCGCTTTTGTCGCGATTCGAAGCGGCGGAGGCGAAGGTGAGCAGGAAGTCGAACCGAGCACAGCGAACGGAAGCGGCTTGAAGAGCTGAGCCGCAAAGGCAAGAGCAGCCTTGGGCACAAATCCGATGATGTGCGCCCGTGTTCGGCAGCAATTTGCCCCGGGGCGGCATCGGCGCGGCGTGAACCGCAAGCAACGCGCGACGCCGCCGTCCACCCATCTTCGATGGCGAGAAAGAGGCCCGGCTCATCGGCCTGTTCGCAACCTCCCGAAGGCTGCGTGAAATGGACGCTGCGCTTGTCGGAAAGCAAGGCCGCCGAATTGAACATCGTAGATCATGCGAGAGAGCGTACGATTAGGCGCGTTCAAAAAACGCACCGCCCGCCCAGTCCGCACGTGGCTTGATCGAGAGCGCCAATCATTCAGTCTGCCGCAACGTATCCGGCCTCAGGGCGATGCCCCCGGCCAAGATGGAGATACGCACGTTCCGGTCCTCATCAAACGCTCGCGCCGCGCGTCGTTTTTTAGACCAGGTTTTTAGAACACCGCTTGAGGCCAAACCGGTCCAAACGCCAAGAAAATCTTCTGATGCAGGACAACTCTCCGCGCGCCCGGGCGTCCGGCGTGCTCCGCTCAACACCCGTAAGGCCGCGTCGGTGGACGAGGCTTTTCCACCAGGCAAAGCAAGACGGCTCGTCGCGCGGTTCGAATGGCATTCCCTGGGTGCCGCCATGCTGACGGCGGCCTGGTGCATTGCCGGAATGAGCGGGAAGCTGAAGCCCTCAGGGCCGAACTTCAGGCGCGGCTGGACGTGCGCGCGCGGCCGGTAAGCCCGCAAGACTTGCCCTCGCCGCCCTCATGCGAAAGCTCCCTCGCCAACGCCCTCCTCAAAAGCCGCGGAGCCTGGACACCAAACTCACTTGACTAATACGGATGCTCTAATTTTATATCCGGCCGGCCAATGGAGGGTAGACCATGCGGGTCGTGATGCTGCTTTATCCGGGAATGACCCAGCTCGATCTGACCGGGCCATACGAGGTTTTGGCTCGTTTCGGGGAATTGAACCTTCATCTTGCCTGGAAAACGCTCGATCCCGTCCCCGATGTGAACGGCCTGCGAATCCTGCCTACTGACACTCTCGCCGGCAGCCCACAGGCGGACATTCTTTTCGTCCCCGGCGGACCCGGCCAAATCTCGCTCATGGAAGATAAAGAGGTTCTCTCCTGTTTGCGCCGGCAGGCGAGCGGCGCCCGCTATGTGACCTCGGTTTGCACCGGATCTCTTGTTCTGGCTGCCGCGGGGCTCCTCACCGGTTATCGCGCCACCTGCCATTGGCTTTCGCTCGATCAGCTCGCCTATTTCGGCGCGGTGCCCGTGAGCGAGCGCGTCGTGATAGACCGAAACCGTGTGACCGGCGCGGGCGTGACATCTGGAATCGACCTTGCCCTGACCCTGGTGGCGTGCCTCTTCGGCGAGGAACCCGCAAGACGCGCGCAGCTTGCCATGGAATATGATCCAAAGCCGCCGTTTGTTGGGGGAACGCCCGCGAGCGCCGGTCCGGAGCTGGTCGCCAGCCTGCGCGCGGCGAATGCAGCATTCCAGAAAGAGCGCGAGACGGTCGCGCGCCGCGCCGCCGCCGCCTTGCAAATCGCCTGAGACCGGCGTCCCAAGACAGCACGCCGAAATGTACCGAAGCCCGTCGCCCTCTTCGACATTACATTGGGTGAGCCGCGCGGCTTGATGGACGCCGTTTTTCCGTTCGCGCGGAGGAGCCAAAATGGACCGGCCTTCGTGGCGCTCGGGGATTCCCCCGCCGGTCCTCTTTAGCCATAAACAGCGGTATGCTTAACCCATCGGCGCTCGGCGCGGTCTTGGCCGCTGCGCCTATCAC
>JBAUNU010000308.1:0-1721 GCA_049579405.1 Methylocella sp. | reverse complement strand
GATTATAGGCGCGCTCGCCGTGATCGGTAATGTCGAGGCCTTCGAGCTCGGCCTGCTTGGTCGCCCTGAGGCCGATGGTAAGATCGACGAACTTGTAGAGGATCAACGAACCGAAACCCGACCAGCAAAGCGTGAAAAGCACGTTCTTTGCCTGGATCAGCACCTGCGTTTTCATGTGGTATTCCGCGGGCGAGGCAAAGCCAGGTTTGATCGCGTAGTCGACCAAGCCGACGCCGCCGAGGTAAGGCGCGACCAGAATACCAGTGCCGATCGCGCCGAGGATGCCGCCGATGCAATGCACGCCGAACACGTCGAGGGAATCATCGTAACCCACTTTCGGCTTCACAATGGCGCAGAAGATGTAGCAAACCGAACCGGCCACGATACCGAGAACGATTGATCCCATCGGACCGGCAAACCCGGATGCCGGCGTCACCGCGACGAGGCCTGCGACCGCGCCCGAGACCATGCCAAGCAGCGAGGGTGTACCTTTGATCATCCATTCCGTGAACATCCAGCCAAGCGTCGCGGCCGCGGTCGCCACCATGGTATTCACAAAGGCGAGCGATGCCATTCCCGTTGCCTCGAGGTTCGAACCAGCATTGAAGCCGAACCAGCCGACCCAAAGAAGCGAGGAGCCGATCATCGACATGATGACCGAATGCGGCGGCTCGATATCGCCAGGATAGCCGATCCGTTTGCCGATCATCAAGCAACCAACCAAACCCGCAATGCCCGCATTGATATGGACCACGGTGCCGCCGGCGAAATCGAGCGCTCCCATTCTGTTAAAATTTCCGGCATTGTTGAGAACCGCGTCGAGGTTCGCCTGCGCGGCCGCCTTGGCGGCATCGTCGGGAGCGTCGGCAAGGGCTCGCGCCGCGTCGGCGATCGCGTCCGGGCCCGCCCAGTACCAAACACCATGCGCGATGGGGAAATAAACGAAGGTCACCCAAAGCAGGATGAAAACAAAGACCGCCGAGAATTTCATGCGTTCGGCGAAGGAGCCGACAATCAAGGCGGGGGTAATCATGGCGAAGGTCATCTGAAACACCATATAGGCATATTCGGGAATGACGACGCCGTTGGAAAATGTCGCCGCGGTCGAATCCGGCGTCATTCCTTTAAGAAACGCGCTTTTGAATCCTCCGACGAGATTGTTCCATTCATAGCCGTGCAGAAATCCGAGCCAGGGCTTGTCGCTGGCGGCGCCCGGCACCAATGCATGGCTACCCTCCGTAAAGGCGAGCGAATAACCGTAAAGGCACCAAACGATCCCAACCATCGCCACGATCGCGAACACCTGGGCGGCCAGTGAGGCTGCATTTTTCGGGCGCGCCATACCGGCGTAGAAGAGCGCGAGGCCCGGAATCGACATCATCAGAACGAGCGCCGACGAGGTCAGCATCCAGGCGGTATCACCTTTATTGGGCACGGGGGCGGCGGTATCCGCGAAGGCTAGCCCGGCCGCGCCCGCGGCCAGAAAGAGCCCTAAGCCGATCGCCCGGGGAGCGACCCTTGGGAGCAAATTAAGGTTCATGTCGGACTCCTGCGAAACTTCAAAAATGGAGGGAAGGGAGCGTTAGATGGCTTCTTGATCGCGTTCTCCGGTGCGGATCCGGACCGCTTGATCGAGCGCGGTGACGAAAATCTTGCCGTCGCCAATCTCGCCGGTTCGAGCCGCCGTTGTAATGGCATCGATCGTCTGATTTACGAGATCG
>JBAUNU010000307.1:0-9124 GCA_049579405.1 Methylocella sp. | reverse complement strand
GTGCCCCGGCTCGTCGCGCTTGCCGCCGCCGCGTTTCCGGCGCTGCCCATCGACGCGCGCGCGGTCGCGGAACTCCATCGATGGCACCGCAACGTTCTCGCGATCAAGGTGAACGGGGAGATCGCCGGATGCTTCGCCGCGCTGTTCCTTAACGCCGGAGGCGAGGCTGCCATGATCGAAGGAAGCCTCCCGATGAACCGGCCGCCGCCGCACCTTCTCTCCCGCGAAGGCGAGAAGGTGGCGGCTGTCTATGTGTGGATGCTCGTCGCCCGGAAATGCGGGATGCGCGCACGACCGCTCATCCTGCGGTGGGCGTTCGAACGCGCCCCAGGCGCGAATATTTATGGGCGCCCAATAAACGGTGGCCTGATGCGCCTCCATTCCAGGGACGGCGCCTCCTCTCTCTTCGAGGGCAGCCCAATCTGGGTGCTTCGCAATAGCCATGCGGCCTCGCCATGAGAGCCGCGACAACCTTTACTTATCAACCAAGGGAAAACCAATATGACATTCGGTGAAGCAATCGAAGCTTTGAAAGCCGGCGACCGCGTTTCCCGCGCGGGCTGGCACGGCGAGAAAATGTGGCTACGTCTGAAGAAGCCTGGCGAAAGCCCGGAGATGACTCTCCCCTACATTTTTATGTCAACCGTGAGCGGCGATCTTGTCCCGTGGCTCGCATCGCAAATGGACATCCTGGCCGAGGATTGGTTTGTCCCGGAGTTCGCCACCGCGCATACGGACGACGCGGGGGCATTCTGAGGCCGTGAGAGCCGCGACGGGCGCCCTCATAAACTACATCAATGCGCTCCGCGCCGAGCCCGACGCGCAAGCCATTGTGGCCGATTGCTTTACCTTCACGCTGCGCACCGGCTTGATCCTGACCTACACCAACGCCGATGTGCCGGTGACGCTCAACGGCTACGTCTATGCGGCCAATTCCATTCTCGTGGATGGCCTGAAATTCAAATGCGCCGCCGGCCTCGAGGTCGATCAGCAGCAAATCACCGTATCCGCAAGAGCGACCGACACGGTTGGTGGCGTCCCGTTTTTACAAGCATTGCGCAACGGCGTGTTCGACGGCTGCGAGATTCAGCGCGAGCGGGCGTTTCTCAATTCCTGGTCGGCCGCGGACACCGCCAGACCGATCGGCAGCGTGATCCTCTTCAAGGGCCGGATCGGCACGGTCGATAGCATCGGCCGCACGTCGGCGCAGATCACCGTCAATTCGGATTTGGTGCTGCTCGATCTGCAAATGCCGCGGAATGTCTATTCGCCCGCCTGCCAGCACGTGCTGTACTGTACGATTCGGGGTGCGGGCTCGTCAAAAGCGCGTTTGGGAGCGCGGGAACGGCTGGCGCGGGCTCGACGAATTCGGTCATCAACTGGACCGGGGCATCAACGAATTTCAGTCAGGGAATGCTCACGTTTTCGTCGGGGGTCAATGCCGGGGCGAGCGCGAACGTCAAGGGCGCCGCCGCCGGCGTGTCGCTGAGCCTTTCCTACCCGCTGTTGAACGCACCGGCCACCGGCGACGCCTTCACCGTCTATGTCGGCTGCGACCACACCCAAAACACCTGCACGGTAAAATTCAACAATCTCGTCAATTTCCGCGGGTTCCCCTACGTCCCCTCGGCGACCTGGGCCATTTGAAGGAAACGATCATGGACGATGCTGGCCTGCAAGACGGCATGCTCGCGCATTATCTCGCGCAAGCGAAAATGTCGGACACCAACGTCGAGGCGCGGATCGAAAAGGAACCGTTCGATTTTCGCGAGATGACGCGGGCGCGCCTCTTTGCCTATCTTCGCGAGAAAGGCGGCACGGTATGCTTGCCGGCGGCCAACGAAGAGCTGCGCATCGCCGCCCGGCGATGCGGTGGAAAATGAACACGGCTCACAGTCAATCGTTGGTCAAGACCGCGGCCTCATGAGCCTCGAAGGCAACCAGCGCCGCCAGGTGGTCGGCGAAGCCCGCTCGTGGATCGGCACGCCTTATCATCCGCAAGCGGACATCAAGGGCGCGGGCGTCGATTGCGGCATGCTGCTCGTCCGCGTGTTCGTCGATGCCGGGCTTTGCGCGCCATTCGATCCGCGGCCTTATGCCGACGATTGGTATTTGCACCGGAGCGAGGAGCGCTATCTCGGGTTTGTCTTCGACCGCACGAAAGAAGTGGACGCCCCGCTGCCCGGCGACGTGATGGTGTTCCGCTACGGCCGCTGCTACGCGCACGGCGGCATTGTGACGCTGGCGAGCCCGTTGACCATCGTGCATGCCTTCCAGCCGGCTCGCGTCGTCCTCGAGGACGAGGTGGCGCGCAGCCCCGATCTCTGCGCGCCCGCGCGGCGCCCGAAATTTTTTAGCCTGTGGGCGAAGGATGCTCCACCATGAGTGGCGATTGGCTTTTATGAAAATCCTTCACCATGCATTCCGGCGCCGCGACGGATTTCAAGATCGAATGCGACGGCCTGACCGACGAGGAAATCGAGACGTTCGCCCTGCTGATTTCCAAGAAATTCAAATTCGGCCGGGTCGAGGGGGTGCCGCGCGGCGGCTGGCGGAATCGCCAACGCCTTGCAAAAATATTGCTCGCGCCTTTCGACCCGCCGCCTGCTTGTTGACGACGTATTGACCACTGGCGCGAGCATGGAGCGGGCGAGAGAGCATTTGACCGACATATCGGCGTCGTTCTCTTTGCGCGCGGTCCATGTCCCGAATGGGTGCATCCGGTTTTTCAGTTCTGGGCGTGAGGAGGCCATGGCGGCAATGACGGTTAGGGTGCTCCTCGACCTCGGCGGCCTCTGCTTCGGCATCGCGGCACTGCTCGATTTGTTCAGCGCCTGGTGAGCCAATGGGCATTTTGAGGCAAGGCCATCAGCCGCCGTCGGTCATCCCGGTCTATACCGGGCTGCAGATTCAGACCTCGAGCAGCGCCGTTCCGATTACCATCCAGTACGGAACCAACAAAATTGCGCCAAATGCGCTATGGTCCGGCGCGTTTTATTCGGTTCCTCAAGATAGCAAGGGCGGTGGCAAAGGCGGCGGCGGCGGTCAGCTGCAAGGGTACACCTATTACACCTCGTTTCTGATGGGGGTGTGCGATTCAATTATTTCAGCGCGACCCTGCTGAACCAAAGCTTTCTTTGGGGCCTGACCGGCACCGGAATCCAACAGTCGCCTTACGGCGCGACCCCGCAAACCCCTTGGGGCTATCTTCAAGGAACTTTCCCGTCTCAGGCGATCGGCTACAACGGCCTCGCCTATGTCGCCGCCGCCAACTATAATCTGGGTCCCACGCCCAATCTTCCGCAATTTTCGTTCATCATCCAGGGCATCAACGCGATCTGGGGCGGCAATGTCGTCAACGGCCTGGATTCAGACCCGGCCCTGATCATCCAGGATTTTCTCACCAATTCGCAGTACGGCGTGCTGTTCCCGGCGGCGAGCATCAATGCGGCGACGCTGCTTGGGTCATCCGGGGATTCGTCCTATCAGACCTATTGCCGGGCCTCGTTTCTCGCCTTGAGCCCGTCGCTCACCAATCAAGAAACGGCCAATTCCATCCTCGCCCGCTGGCTGCAGCTCACCAACTCGGCGGCCGTGTGGTCCGGCGGCCAGCTGAAATTCATCCCTTATGGGGATTCAACCGTCACCAATGCCAGCACCTCGATAGGCGCCGTCACCTTCAACCCCAACGTGACGCCCATCTACAATCTCGCCGACGACGATTTTGTCCACGAGGATGGGCAAGACCCGCTGCAAGTGGTGCGCTCCGATCCTTACGCCTCCTTCAATTGGCAGCGGTTGCAGATCAACTCTAGGGAATGGGGGGTGAATTACGACGCCACGCCGGTTGACGTGTGGGATCAAAACGCGATCGAGCTTTACGGGCTGCGCATGGCGTCCGACATCACCGCCGCCGAGATTTGCGATACGCGCGTCGGCCAGGTGTCCGCGCAGCTGATCCTGCAGCGCGGCCTCTATATCCGCAACACCTACAACTTCAAGCTGTCCTTCGAATATTGCCTGCTTGAGCCGATGGACCTGGTGACCGTCACCGATTCCTTGCTCGGCCTTTCCAACGCCGCGATCAGAATTACCTCCATCGAGGAGGACGATGCCGGGCTGTTAAGCGTCATCGCCGAGGAATTTCCGGGAGGAACCGCCACCGCCGTGCAATATCCGGTGCAAGGCAAAGCGCCGAACCCGACGAACCAAGCCGTCGTGCCCTCGCGGGTTAATCTGCCCACCATTTATGAGCCTCCAGGCACGCTCACCGGCGGCGTGGCGCAGGTGTGGGCGGCGGTCAGCGCCGGCATCGCGCCGGCCTATAAGCTCGCCGAGGATTCTTCGACGGGCTCCCATACGGCAAGCCAGGCGATGCTTGCCGCGCGCGGCATCGGCGACATTGTGTCTTTCTCGGTCTACGCGCAAGCCGTCGAGCGCAACAAGGTGAGGCTCGCCGGAGATACCGGGACAGGAACCATCGGCTGCGAGTTCGATCTCGCCGCCGGGGTCGCCGAGACGCCGGACGCCGGGATAACGTTGGCAACCATCACGCCCGCCGGCGGAACCTGGTTTCAGGTTTCGATTTCCTACGCGATGGCCACGGCGTCCGCGCCCACCATGAGGGTGCAGCTGGAGACGGCGTTCGGATCGCATTCCTATACCGGAACGGCCGGTGACGGCATTTACCTTTGGGGGGCCGAATATTCCTGGACGAGCCCGGCGAGCGCCACCTCGCAGGCCCTAAACTTCATCCCTGTGTTCACAACATTTTCCGGGGCCACCTATGTCACCAACGCGGTTGCCACTCCGGAAGGCGCGGCGGGCGCCGCCGATCCGAATTGGGGGGGCGCCTTCGTCTGGGCCTCGACGGATGGCACCACCTATGGAAATATCGGCACGGTTGTTGCGCCGTCGCGCCAAGGCGTGCTGACCGCTAGCCTCCCCGCGCCGCCCGGCGGCAACCCGGATACAACCGATACCCTCTCCGTCTCGCTCATCGAGAGCGGCGGCGCGCTGGCCAGCGGCACCAATGCCGACGCGCAAAACGGCGTGACGCTGTGCCTCGTCGATGGCGAGCTGTTGGCCTATGCCACGGCGACGCTCACCGGCACCAGCGCCTACAATCTGACCTATCTCTATCGCGGGCTTTACGGGACAACTGCCGCCGCGCATGCGAACGGCGCGCCGTTCACCCGCCTCGACAGCGCGGTCTTTGAATACAATCTGCCCGCCGCGTTCATCGGCGTGCCGCTGTTCTTAAAATTCCAGAGCTTTAATATTTTTGGGCAATCGGTCGAGGACCTTTCCGAATGCTCGGTCTACACCTACACGCCGACCGGCGCGGGGTCCCCGATCGGTCCGGTCACCCAAACATTGCTGCTCGGGCTTGCCATGGATTTCGGCATGGTCAGCGCGGCGGTCAGCGAGACAGATCAATGGGGGATTGTCACCGACGGGTTGCTGCTGGCCTCCGTCGATCTCGGCGCCGGGAGCTTATAGGATGACTCAGTACCAGGACATCGAGCGCAACTATCACGATCATGTGGAGGCGCTCGCCGCCGCCATGGGGCGGCTTCTCGGCGACTTGCGCAACGTGCGCCGGGATCAGACCTCGCAAGCGCAGGCCAGGATCGCCTATGAGCCGTTCGCCGAAGATCATGAAAAGCCATCGCTGATGCCTCTCGACGAGGCGCGGCAAATCTTGCGGGAGATTTCCTAAATGTCGGTCCAAGTCCAGCTCCGCCGCGACACGCTGGCCAACGTCACCGCCAATTTTGGCGCGGTCGGAGAAGTATTCGTCACTACCGACACCCAAGAAATGTACCTTCAGCACGGGGCGACGCCTGGAAATGCTTTCAAGATTGGCGGTGCTTATGGGCCGTTTGGTTCATTTGCGAAGTCTGGGATCATCGAAAGCGCCGGCGCCGGCGGGGAGACGCTAGGAACTGGCGTCACAACCTACACTTCCACAGTGCAATTGCCGGCCGGCTACAAATTCATCATGGGAGCCGGATGGCTCGTCAAAACGACAGTGACAGGGGTTACAACCGTCAGCTTTGGTGTGACTGGCAGCTCCACACTATTTGCGAGCGCGGCCTCCGGAATTTCTTGGACCGCCGGAAGCACCGTGGTGTTCGGCGAAAACCTTCTCCGCTACGATGCCGCGCCAGTTTCTCTTGTCTTCACATCGGCAGCTGCGACAAACATTACGGCCGGCGCCCTCCGGTTCGTCGTCCATTACATACTTCTTGGGCCGCCAACGTCGTGAGCGGCGCCGTGCGCATCCAGCTCGCCTATCTCCTGCTGAACCCGCCAACCTCGTAACAGGCGCCCGCATGGCAATCATTCAAATGTGGCCGCAGAACCAAGGGCTCAAAAACAGCATTTCATTCGATGGCCGCACCTATTCGAGCGTTCCAGGGGTTTCAATCCCCGTGCCTGACTTCGATGCGCCGGTCTTGCAGGCCAACGGGTGGACGGCCTATGCGACGATTGCCGGAAAGGTGACCATCACCATGCTTCCGCCGGCCGGGGGCGGCGCCGTCACCATCTCATTCGAGGGGCGGCAATACAGCGCGGCGCAAGGCGTCACGGTGGAAGCCCTGCCGTTCGATGCCCCTATCCTGCAGGCCAATGGCTGGACCCTCGTGCAAGGGCAGGGCGTCACACTGCAAACGCTGACCCTGAGCGCGAACTCTTTTACCGTCGGCGCCGCGCAAGGAACGCTCGTCGGCAACGTGCAAAACACGGCGGCCGGATCGGCGGTGACATTCAGCAGTCTGAGCGTTGCCGGATCGCTGCAGCTCGTCAACGTTGCCGGTACGTGGCAGGTCCAAGTCGGTCCATCCGCGCCAGGATCGCCAGGCACCCTCACCTTCGCGCTGGTCGAGACGCTGGCGGGCGCCGCGAACTCGCCGAACACCACCTCCGGGCTCGCCGTCACTGAAACGGCGGCGGGAAGCAACCCCATCCTCCAGCTTCTCGCCGATATGTCCCAAGCCTTCCCGATGGCCGCTTAAGGATCAGATGCAATGACCGCAACCAACACATCGAAGCCTGCCAAGGACGGCACGGGACTCGCTTTCACGCTCGAAGTGGCCACCGAATCGGTGTCCGGCAACATCGCCCAAAAGACCTATCTGGGCAGCCCATCGACCGAGGCGCTGGTCGAACCGCCGACGCATGCCGATGTGGCCGCGATCACCACCGCGCGTGGCACTCCGATGCAGGCCTCCGGCGGCACCGTCGGGATCACCGGCACGGTGCCGTTGCCCACCGGCGCCGCCCAGGATGGCACCGACTCGACAGGAATCACCCAGCTCGCCGGCGGTGTTGGCATCAGGGGCTGGCTTTCCGGCATCTTCAGCAAGCTTGCCAGCGTCATGACCGCGCTCGGGTCGCCGATGCAGCAGACCGGCGGCTCGGTCACCGCCAACGCCGGAACGAATCTGAACACCTCGGCGCTGGCGACCTCGGCCAACCAACCCGCGCTCAGCGGCGACGGCGGCGCGCTCTCCCATGTGACCAACTTTCCGGCGACCCAGCCGGTGTCCGCGGCATCTCTTCCGCTGCCGTCCAATGGCGCGCAGGAAACCGGAGGGAACCTCGCGGCGGTCGCCACGGCGCAAGGCGCGGGCGGCACCGGCATCACTCAACCAGCCGGCGGCTCCGGCATCCTGGGCTGGCTTTCCGGCATCTTCAGCAATCTTGCCAGCGTCATCACCGCGCTCGGGTCGCCGATGCAGCAGACCGGCGGCTCCGTTTCGCTGGTCGCGGGCACGGCCGGCGGCGTATCAGCCTATGTCGCGTGCGGCGGGACAACCAATGCCCTGTTGACCAACACGGCGGTCGTCGTCAAGGCGTCTGGGGGGAACATCTATGGGCTGCGGCTCGACAACGCGGCCAATGGCGCCGTGTCATTCCTGCAGCTGTTCAACCTGGCGGCGGGGAGCGTCGTCCTTGGAACCACGGTGCCGGCCGATGTGATCCCCATTCCGGCGGGCGGATATTGGGAGGCGATTTTTAGCAGCGCGGGAAAACTCACGTTTTCCACGAGGATTAGTTGCGCCGTGACCACCACGCGAACAGGCAGCACGGCGCCCGTCACCGGCGTCGCCGCAACGATCTATTACTTGTGATCTATTACTTGTGAGGTAAAAGCCATGGGCGCGGTCATTCCAATTCCGGGGTATGCCAACAGCCTTACCCCCTTCAACACGGCGTTCGGGCTGGCCAAGGCGGGCAACCAAGGAACGATTTCCGGGACCAACAACGTCGCCGTCGGCAATGCGGCCGGCGGCAATATCACGACGGGCTCGAACAATACCGTGATCGGCGCGGGCGGCGCCGGCGGGGACATCACCACGGGCAGCGGCAACACCGCCGTCGGTGAGGCGGCGATGGCCTTCGACACCACCGGCATCTACAATACCGCCTTTGGAATCGGGACCCTCACGCAAGCCAACACCGGGTACAATGTCGCGCTCGGGGCCTACGCGCTGAACGCCTTCACCGGCGGCGCCACCGTCGCCGTCGGCGAGACCGCGCTGAACGCCTTGACCACCGGCGTGCAGAACACCGCCGTCGGGCAAAGCGCCGGGAAGGCCCTGACCACCGGGCACCTCAATGTGGCGATTGGGTATCAGGCCCTATACCAGTCCACGACGGCGAGCAATTGTATCGCCATCGGGCCGCAGGCGCTCGCCGATTATGTCGCCGCCGATACCACCTATAACTGCAACTCCGTGGCTATCGGCAGCAACGCCCTGGGGCTGTTCACCGGCGCCGTCGCCGCCGCCGAAAATGTCGCCATTGGAACGTCGGCTCTTGGCGTGATGACCATCGGCCAGTTTTGCAACGCAGTCGGCGTCCAGGCGATGCAAAATGTGACGGCGCCAACGGCTGGCTGGAACAACGCCTTCGGAACAAGCTGCCTCGGCGGCATGACGACCGGCAATTACAACACCGCGATCGGGCACGGCACAGGGTACGGGGTCGGCGCGCCAGGCCAGGGGGCCGCCAACCAGCTGACCACCGGCAGCCACTGCACCTTTATTGGCCTGCAGAGTGGGTACGGCAGCACGGCGCAAAACAACTATGTCAGCGTGTTTGGGTCCGAAGC
>JBAUNU010000306.1:0-2047 GCA_049579405.1 Methylocella sp. | reverse complement strand
ACGTTATACCGGTCGAAGCGCTATTCCTTTCGGCCGCGCAATTGGCGGAGGCCAAAATTCCCTGTCAGTGGCACCTTTCGATTGGACTCGGACACGGGATCGACGGCGAAGGGCTCGTGCATGGCGGTCTCTTTTTGGCCAAATGCTTCGGTCTGAAGCAGGGTCCGGGCGCCGTGACGCGGCTATGAGAGGGCGGTTCGGCCTCTCGATGGACGTCGCAGGCCAGCGTTCACCAGGCACGCCGGCGAGACGCCGGCGGGTTCGGGCACGAGGACAGGTTGGCGTGTGGCATAGGCCATCGACCGGTGTGCGCCGACCGGCCGGTAAAGCAGTTTGGTTGCCTCGACGATCAAAACGCCGCCCCACGGCAACGAAAGCCTTCCGCCGATCACTTCGACAAAGTTCGCTGCACGCAACCACGTCCGGCGCTGAAACGGCGGAATGTAAAGCGCTTCCGCCCAATAGGCCGGCGAAAACAGGGTTTCGCGCAGGAGTTCGCCCAATTGGGCGCGCGAATAAGGCCGGCCATGCCCGAAAGGTGTCCGGTCCAGCCGCGCCCACAGGCCAGAGCGGCACGGCACGACGACGATGACCCGGCCGCCAGGGGTCAAGATGCGCCAGATTTCGGAAAGAAGCGCGTGCGGATGCTCGGTGATTTCGAGCGCGTGAACAATGAGCGCACGGTCGATGCAGGAGTTCGGCAATGGCATCGCGGTTATTTCGGCAAGCGCCGAAGAGGACAAACCCGAGGACGGCCAATTCACGACGCCTTGCTCGGCCGGCATGAAGGCGAGCACGCGCACGGCTTCCTCGCGGAAAACCTCGAGATAGGGCGTCGCGTAGCCGACCCCGAGGATCGAATAGCCGGTGCAGTTGGAAAAACGCTGCCGCACGATCTTGTGAACGACACGCCGCGCGACCTCGCCCAAGGACGAGCTGTAGAAGGAACGAAGGTCGATGACGTCGATGGGCATGGGTTTCCACGGCAAGGATAATCCGCTTCCCGCGCAAAAATAAAGCCTTATCCCCGCAGGCGCCCGAATCTTGCCTTCGCCGATGGGCCATCGGCGGCGCCAAGACGGCCCCCGCCAAATGCGCCCCGCCCGACGCACCCGCGATATCATCGAGCCCGGCGGCCTGAGTTGCTTTTGGCTGCCGGATGTGCTGGTCGATTCCCCCGGGCGAGACAAGGCGTTGGCGGCGGAAGACGTAATGGCGGCTGGGGGCGGCGTCAGTCGCGAGGCAGGTAGTGCGTCGCGTCAGCCAGAGCGGCGAAGTTCACCATAATCTTAGTTCCTTGTGTGACGGCGTAGGGTTAAGCATCAAACCAAGATATCGTGCAGCATTGGCCAACAAACCGGCGCGTGATCCATCGTATGTCTTCGAACCGCATCAAACTAATATTTCATATTGGTCTTGAGAAGACCGGAACTACGTCTTTTCAGCACTTTTGTACTCGCAATTCGCAACATCTTATAAAGCACAACGTATTATACCCAAAACGGTCTTCCGCATTTCATGTGCTGAACCACGCTCCATTGACGGCAAGTTACCTACCATCGAAGAGTCCGCACGATTTCTTTATTAGGTCTACTATCGCAAGTGCCGAGATGGTGAAATCCCTCAAAAGAGAAATCGAGGCTTGCAGCGTCGAGACAGTGATCATCAGTTCGGAACATTTATCTTCCCGCTTCCGGGCCTCCCAGATCGAAAAGCTTGCCGAGGATTTCAACGAATATGAGTGCCATGTCATTATAGCCTTGCGCGATCACTTGTCTCGATTTTTTTCGTCTTACTCTACACACGTGATGAGCGGTTCGGACCAAACGATCGACGAATATGCCGCCATGGTTTTGGCACCGGACAAGTTCTACATGCGATATGCCGATACAATAAGATTGTGGGAGGCCTCGTTCGGTCGTGATTATGTAATCGTCTTCGATTACAATGAAACATCAGATGTTATTTATTCTCTTCTGTCGAAAATTGGCCTATCGCATCTCAGAAATAAACTGACAGATTACCGTAAATCCAATACATCGTTGGG